>NZ_JAHXPU010000026.1:0-34379 GCF_047308185.1 Pantoea sp. B65 | reverse complement strand
CGTAATGAATATAGTAGTCACTCTTGAGACTTGATATTTCAAATTTTTTCCATCCGGAGATGGTTTGCGATATCAACCCTGCGAGTGCCCACACAGATTGTCTGATAAATTGTTAAAGAGCAGTGCGAACAGCGATTCATTCTGCTGTCGCGAGGTGGCGTATAATACGCTTCACCACTGAAGAGTCAAGGATTTATTCACTTTTCTCTTCCTGACCCGGTGACCGTTAAGCCGTTGTTCCGTGTCAGTGGAGGCGCATTATAGGGAGTTCCTGACCGGTGACAAGTGTTTATTATAAAAAAATGACTAACCGGTTTAATTTTCAGCAAAGCGCGTTTTTTTACCGCGTCTTGCCTGGTAAATGAGCAAACTCCTGAGCAAAACGCCCCACTTGCGTCCAGTCGGTATATTCCACCTCTTTCGAAGTGTCGGTTTCACCTGCGGTGATACGCATAATCAGCTGGATCATCACGCGGTCGAACCAGCGATAGCGTGTATAACGCAGCGCACCGGCAAATACTGCACAGCAGTCAGGCTGCCACGGCGATTGCAGTAAAAACTTGCGCATATAGGCATTGGTTTGCGGAGTGCGCTTATCCACCTTACGAGCGGTAAGGTTAACGCAGAAGAACCCACTGGAACGTTGCTGCAGTTCACGCAAATGATGCTTAATGAATTTCGCCACCGCCGGATGGAAGTGCCCGTAGTGGATGGAGCCACCAATTAATACTCGATCGTACTGTGGCCAGTCGATCTGTTCGACGCGCAGAATATTAAATACATCGCATTCCATCTCCTCTTTAATACTGTTAGCAATATAAGAGGCAATTTCACGCGTCTGGCCTTCACGGCTGGAAAAAAGAATAAGCGCTTTCATAGATCCTACTCGTGGTTTTATTCACGCCAGAAGGTTGGAGTAAACAGCACCAACAGCGTAAACACTTCAAGACGCCCAAACAGCATCGTCAGAATCAAAATCCATTTCGCCACATCATTCATTGACGTGAAGTTATCAGCAACCACCCCAAGGCCAGGCCCGAGGTTATTAAGCGTTGCCGCAACCGCCGCAAAGGCGGAGAAATCATCAACGCCGGTGGCAATAATGGCCAGCATGCTGAGAATAAACACCAGCGCATAGGCAGAGAAGAATCCCCATACCGCTTCGAGGATACGTTCCGGCAATGCGCGGTTACCCAGCTTAATGGTGTAAACCGCATTTGGATGCACCAGTCTTTTCAGTTCACGTGACCCCTGCTTAAACAACAGCAGAATACGGATCACTTTCAGGCCACCACCGGTTGAACCGGCACAGCCGCCGATAAACGCGGAACACAGCAACAGTACCGGCAAAAACAGCGGCCAGCGCGCAATACTGTCGGTGGTAAAACCGGCGGTGGTCGCCATGGAGACAACCTGGAAAAAAGCCTGGTTCAGGGTTTGCATCCCGGTTTGATAAACACCGTGGAACCAGAGCACCAGGGTACAGATCACCACCAGCGTCAGTTGCACCCCGATAAACATACGGAATTCAGGATCGCGCCAGTAGACTCGCAGGTTACGCCCACTAAGTAATGAGAAGTGCAAACCGTAGTTACAGCCCGAGATCAGCAGAAACACCGCGATGATGGTATTAATGGTCGGACTGTTAAAATAACCAATGCTGGCATCATGAGTAGAAAAACCACCAATCGCGATAGTCGAAAAACTATGGCCAATAGCATCAAACAGCGGCATACCGGCAAGCCACAATGCCAGCGCACAGGCGATGGTCAGCAACACATAGATCAGCCACAGGGTTTTTGCCGTTTCCGCAATACGCGGGCGCATCTTGTTATCTTTCAGCGGTCCGGGCATTTCGGCACGATACAGCTGCATGCCGCCGACGCCGAGAATCGGCAGGATCGCTACCGCCAGCACAATAATCCCCATCCCACCGAGCCACTGCAGCATCTGGCGGTAAAACAGAATCGCCTTCGGCAGCGCATCCAGCCCCACCAGCGTAGTGGCACCGGTAGTGGTTAAACCGGAGAAGGATTCAAAAAATGCATCGGTAATACTCAGGTTAGGTTGTTCGGCGAAGATAAAGGGCATTGCCCCTACGCTGCCCAGCACGGTCCAGAACAGCACCACAATCAGAAAACCTTCGCGCGGTTTTAACTCGCTCTTTTGCTTACGATTCGGCCACCAGAGCAGCGCACCGATAATCAGTGCCATAAAGAACGTCTGACTGAAGGCGCGTCCGGCCCCATCGCGATAAATCAGCGCCACCAAACCAGGGACGATCATCGTTCCGGAAAACAGAATGACCAACAAACCGACGATGCGGGTAATGGCACGAATATGCATCCAGCCGTTTCCTTAACCTGACAAATAAAGAGAAAGTTATTGTTTTGCCGGGATAAGCTGCAGCGTGCCCCGACTAAAGTCTGACAGATTTTTTGCAAATCCCTCAACTCGCGCATGAGGTAGCGCCAGATTGATCGCAACCTCGGCTAAAAATTCGCTATCAAGCAATTGGCCATCAAAGCGTTTAATCATACGTTCAATATCCGCCAGTTGGGAGTAATCACAACACAGGCGGAAAGGCCGCATGGGTACTTTCTGCACGCGCGTCAGCAGTTTTAACCCCTGCTGGACGCCACCACCATAGGCTTTGACCAGCCCACCGGTGCCCAGTTGAATACCGCCGTAGTAGCGCACCACCACCGCGGTAATTTCCCCGACATTGTTACCCATCAGCTGTGCCAGCATCGGTTTTCCCGCCGTGCCGGAGGGTTCACCATCGTCCGAGAACCCCAGTTGCTGAGAGTCGTTCGGTGCGCCCGCCACCCATGCCCAGCAGTGATGCCGGGCAGCATGATGTTCACTTTTGATGCGCTGAACAAAAGCACGCGCCGCTTCTACGCCGTCAGTATGAGCCAACAGCGTAATAAAACGGCTTTTTTTGATAATTTCCTCACTGATGCTAACCAGCTCAGCAGGAATGTCATAAGCATCCATCAGGCAAGATTCAGATCGCGCGTCATGTTTTCCACACGATGGTCATGGATCACCACATTGTCTTCAATACGAATGCCACCATAAGGCTTCAGAGCGTCGATGCGTTGCCAGTCAAAGTACTGACTGAAGTTACCTGTACGCCACGGAGCCAGCAACGATTCGATAAAGTACAGGCCCGGCTCGATGGTTAAGACCATCCGCGGCTCCAGCACGCGCGTACAGCGCAGATAGGGATATTGCGCCGGCGCCGCCAGATGGCTACCGCGGTCGTCCTGCATAAAACCTGCCACATCATGCACCTGCAGACCCAGCGGATGACCCAGCCCATGGGGTAGGAACGGCCCGGTGAGATTTTCTTTTACCATCGCTTCTGCGCTCAGTCCATTCACCAGCTGATGCTTCAGCAACAGTTTGGCGATACGGTGATGCATCTGCTCATGGTAATCGGTATAGCGCACGCCCGCTTTCAGCGTATCAATCAGCGCCAGTTCTTCCTCATTGAGATCTTTCACCAGCTGAGCAAACAGGCTATCGCCCTGCGCGGCATAGCTGCGGGTCACATCAGCGGCATAGCCGTTATATTCCGCCCCGGCATCAATCAGAAAACTACGCGACTGCTCCGGCACCTGCTGCTGTAGCTGAGTATAATGCAGCACCGCGGCATGTTCGTTGAGAGCGATGATATTGCCATAAGGAACATCGGTATCACGGTGCCCGGTCGCCGTCAGGTAAGCGATATTGATATCGAATTCGCTCATCCCGGACAGAAACGCTTCCTTCGCCGCACGATGTCCCAGCACCGCAACTTTCTGCGCCTGACGCATGCAGGCCAGTTCGTAATCGGTTTTGTAAGCGCGATAATAATGCAGATAATCCAGTACAGCCTGCGGATTGACGCGATCGGACTGGATATCTAACTGTGCAGCCCGTTGCGGAACCGGGCCGATATAGGCGACATTCTGCCGTTGGGCAGGCAGCAATTGCGCAATCTGGTCAGCATTTTTCAGCTGGATAATTTCGATTTCATCGGTCCAGAAACTGTCTGGCAGCGGCTCAACGTTATGCCAGTAGTCGACTGGCGAATAGAACCACAGTTTTGGTTTATTGACCCCATCCACCCATAGCCAGCAGTTAGGTACCTGAGTAACCGGCACCCAGGCTTTGAATTGTGGGTTAACCTTAAAAGGATAGCTGTGATCGTCGAGGAATACCGTCAGTAGTTCCCCGGAATGGATCAGCATGGCATCCAGCTTAAAGCGAGCTAACACCTGCTGCGCACGCTGCTGCAGCACGGAAATATGATCTTTATATAGCGTAACCAGTGAGTCCATTAACTTCTCTCCGATGCACGAAAAAGTGACCGCATCTTATCACAGCCAAATGGACGATGCCGTTTTGCCGCAGCTGTGATCTTGTTAGCAAATAAGCAAAGTTCCGTTTGCAAATAATTAACATCAAACCCACACTCCAGATCATCTGGTATGACCAGATCCCTTTATCGCTGTTTCAGGAGACTGACATGCTCTACCAAGGCGAAACCCTCTCACTTGACTGGCTGGACGATGGTATTGCCGAGCTGGTTTTTGCTGCACCCGGCTCGGTCAATACGCTGGATACCCAAACTGTCGCCAGTCTGGGCGAAGCGATTGCGGTGCTGGAACAACAGCCTGCGCTCAAAGGCCTGCTGCTGAGTTCCGCAAAACCGGCGTTTATTGTCGGCGCCGATATCAATGAATTTTTGTCGCTGTTTGCCGCTCCGGCAGAGAAGCTGGAACAGTGGCTGATTTTTGCCAACGGCATTTTTAACCGACTGGAAGATCTGCCGGTACCGACCCTCTCCGCCATTAGCGGCTATGCGCTGGGCGGCGGCTGCGAATGCGTGCTGGCGACCGATTACCGTATCGCCACCGCCGATACGCGTATCGGCCTGCCAGAAACTAAACTGGGGATCATGCCCGGCTTTGGCGGTTCAGTGCGTCTGCCACGCTTACTGGGTGCCGATAGCGCCTTAGAGATTATTGTCGCCGGTAAAGATATTGATGCCAGCCAGGCGTTAGCTATCGGTCTGTTGGACGCCGTCGTCCCGGCGGAAAAACTGCGTGACGGCGCCATTGCCATGCTGAAAGAGGCGATCGCTGAGCCGCAGAGCTGGCGCGCCCGTCGCCAGCCAAAGCTGGAGCCGTTAAAACTCAGCGCAACTGAAGCCGCCATGAGTTTCACTATCGCCAAAGGCATGGTGATGCAGAGCGCAGGCAAACATTATCCGGCGCCGCTGACGGCGGTGAAAACCATTGAAGCCGCCGCCGCACTGCGACGCGATGAGGCGCTGCGGCTGGAAACCGCTGCTTTTGTGCCGCTGGCTCGTTCCGACGTGGCGCGGGCGCTGGTCGGGATCTTCCTCAACGATCAGTATGTAAAAGGTAAAGCGAAGCAGCTAACCCGCGATATTGAAATGCCAAAACAGGCGGCGGTACTCGGCGCCGGTATTATGGGCGGCGGCATTGCTTATCAGTCAGCATGGAAAGGCGTGCCGGTAATATTGAAAGATATCAGTCAGAAATCCCTGACGCTGGGCATTAATGAAGCCAGCAGGCTGCTGAATACACAGCTTGAACGCGGCAAAATCGATGGTCTGAAACTGGCCAGTGTGATTGCCGCCATCCAGCCGACCCTTGATTACAGCGGTTTTGAACGTGCCGATGTGGTAGTGGAAGCGGTAGTGGAAAACCCGAAAGTTAAAGCCGCCGTACTGGCAGAAACCGAAAGCAAGGTGCGCAGCGACACTATTCTCGCTTCCAACACCTCCACCATTCCGATCGGCCTGCTGGCGCAATCCCTGCAACGCCCGGAAAACTTCTGCGGTATGCACTTCTTTAATCCGGTGCCGCGCATGCCGCTGGTTGAAGTGATTCGCGGAGCCAGGACCTCTGATGCCACGCTGGCGAAAGTGGTGGCCTGGGCCAGTAAAATGGGCAAAACGCCGGTTGTGGTCAACGACTGTCCGGGTTTTTTCGTCAATCGCGTGCTGTTCCCCTACTTTGCCGGTTTCAGCCTGCTGCTGCGTGACGGCGCCGACTTCCGCCAGATCGACCAGGTGATGGAGAAAAAATTTGGCTGGCCAATGGGCCCGGCCTGGCTGCTGGATGTGGTCGGCATCGATACGGCTCACCATGCGCAAAGCGTTATGGCTGACGGCTTCCCGACGCGCATGAAAAAGGATTATCGTGACGCCATCGACGTAATGTTCGATGCCGGACGTTTTGGGCAAAAGAATCAGCAGGGTTTCTGGCGCTGGGAAACGGACAGTAAAGGCAAAGCGAAAAAGCTGGCTGATAGCAGCGTTGATGCACTGCTGCAGAGTGTCAGCCAGCCACAACGGTTGTTCAGCGACGATGAAATTATCGCGCGCATGATGATCCCCATGATCAATGAAGTGGTGCGCTGCCTCACCGAGGGGATTATTGCCAGTCCGGCGGAAGCGGATATGGCGCTGGTGTATGGCCTTGGCTTTCCACCATTCCACGGCGGCGCCTTCCGCTATCTCGATACCCTTGGCAATCAGCAATTTCTTGCTCTGGCGCAACCCTATGTCGGGCTTGGCACACTCTACCAGCCTCCGGCGGCGATTGAACAGAAAGCGCAGCATAATGAGAGCTGGTATCCACCAGCGCAACCGATGGCTGATGCCTCGCTGAAAATGGCGTGAGGAAAAACATAATGGAAAAGGTAGTCATTGTTGATGCAATCCGCACGCCGATGGGCCGCTCCAAAGGCGGGGCATTTCGTCATGTGCGGGCAGAAGATCTTTCCGCCCATCTGATGCGTTCTCTTCTGAGCCGCAATCCGGCGCTGGCAGCCGCCTCCCTCGACGATATCTATTGGGGCTGCGTGCAGCAGACCCTGGAGCAGGGATTTAATATTGCGCGTAACGCGGCGCTGCTGGCGGAGATCCCTCACAGCGTTCCGGCGACGACGGTTAACCGCCTGTGTGGTTCTTCAATGCAGGCGCTGCACGATGCCGCACGCGCCATTATGGTGGGCGATGCCCAGGTCTGCATGATTGGCGGCGTGGAGCATATGGGCCATGTACCCATGAGCCACGGCGTTGATTTCCATCCGGGTATGAGCCGCACGGTGGCGAAAGCGGCGGCGATGATGGGCCTGACCGCCGAAATGCTGGCGCGTATCCACCATATCAGCCGGGAAATGCAGGATCAGTTTGCCGCGCGCTCACATCAGCGCGCCTGGGCGGCAACTCAGGCGGGGCATTTTAAGCGGGAGATTGTAGCCACTTACGGCCATGACGCCGACGGCGTACTGAAGCGCTATGATTTTGATGAAGTGATCCGCCCGGAAACCAGCGTTGCCGGTCTGGCGGCGCTAAAACCGGCATTTGATCCGGCAAATGGCAGTGTAACCGCCGGCAGTTCATCGGCACTGTCGGATGGTGCGGCGGCAATGCTGATTATGAGCGAATCGCGCGCCGCGGAACTCGGCTTAACCGCGCGTGCGCGCATCCGATCAATGGCGGTGGTGGGCTGCGATCCATCGATTATGGGTTACGGCCCGGTGCCAGCCTCGCAGCTGGCGCTGAAACGCGCAGGGCTGAGCCTTACGGATATTGATCTGTTCGAGCTCAATGAAGCCTTTGCCGCACAGACCTTGCCGTGTATTAAAGATCTGAACCTGCTGGATAAAATTGATGACAAGGTGAATCTGAACGGTGGTGCGATAGCGCTGGGCCACCCGCTGGGCTGCTCCGGCGCGCGTATCAGTACTACCCTGCTTAATTTGATGGAAGGTCGTGACGCACAATTTGGTCTGGCAACGATGTGCATTGGTCTCGGCCAGGGCATCGCGACGGTATTCGAACGCCTCTGATACGTTGACTATTGCAGTAATTGTTTCTCTTCCCGCCTGTCAGGGGCGGGTTTTTTCCATTTTTTAACGGGCAGACCTCACGTCTGCCCGTCTGACTCAGCCATCAGATAAAGGCAAAGGCATCGCCATACATATGCGCTTCCAGCGCACCGCGTTCGGCGCAAAAACGTTCACGGGCAATCTTCGCCATCTCAAAACGTCCGGCAATATAGATATCGTGCTCGCTGAGAGTACCGTAATCCTGCATCACGGCGGTTAAAACCGTACCGTTACGCCCTTCCCAGCCCTCTTCCGGCTGTTCAACTACCGGAACCACTTTCAGATTAGGATACTTCACCGCCAGCGCATTAAGCTCATCGAGGTCGTACAGATGTTTCAGCTCACGTCCGCCCCAGTAGATGGCGATCTCGCGCTGCGGCTGCTGTGCCAGCGCGGTCAGCAGAATCGAGCGGGCATAGGAGAAACCCGTACCGCCAGCGATCAGAATTAGCGGGCGGTTGCCCTCTTCACGCAGCCAGGCGTCGCCATGGGGAATATCCACGGTAATTTCGCGCTGTTGCTGAATGCGCTCCATCACCGCCATGGCATAGAGGTTCAGTTCCGAAGCGCCGATATGCAGTTCAATAATGTCTTTTTCCATCGGCGTTGATGCCAGCGAGAACGGGCGCTTATCACGCTCATCCATCACCACCATCAAATACTGGCCCGCGTGAAAGCTGAAATCAGCTTCCGGCACCAGTCGCACTCGGTACACAGTATCGGTAATCGCTTCAACCGAGGTCACTTTACAGCTTAATCTTGTCATGCGTTCCCTCTGTCGGGTCGTCATTATCATGGGTTCACTGCGGCGGATTAGCGCTGCGGCGACGGATTAAGAATGGCTAACTCATCCCAAATAGCATCAATGCGTGCGGTAACCGCCGCATCTTTAACAATTGGCCGACCCCACTCGCGTTGTGTCTCACCAGGCCATTTATTGGTGGCATCTAAACCCATTTTTGACCCCAGTCCGGAAACCGGTGAGGCAAAATCGAGATAATCGATAGGTGTATTTTCAACCAGTACCGTATCACGCGCCGGATCCATGCGCGTGGTGATGGCCCAAATCACATCATTCCAGTCGCGCGCGTTGATATCGTCATCACAGACAATAACAAACTTGGTATACATAAACTGTCGCAGAAATGACCAAACGCCCATCATGACGCGTTTGGCATGTCCGGCGTACTGTTTTTTCATCGTCACCACGGCGAGGCGATAAGAGCAGCCTTCCGGCGGCAGATAAAAATCGACAATTTCCGGAAACTGCTTTTGCAGAATCGGCACAAATACTTCGTTTAGCGCCACACCCAACACCGCCGGCTCATCCGGTGGACGACCAGTATAGGTTGAATGATAGATGGCATCACGACGTTGCGTTATGTGCGTTACGGTGAATACCGGGAAATTATCCACTTCGTTATAGTAACCGGTATGGTCGCCATAGGGTCCTTCCGCAGCCACCTCACCCGATTCAATATAGCCTTCCAGCACAATTTCGGCGCTGGCAGGTACTTCCAGATCGTTAGAGACGCACTTAACCACTTCCGTTTTATTGCCGCGCAGCAGCCCGGCAAAGGCATATTCCGACAACGAATCGGGCACCGGCGTTACCGCGCCGAGAATGGTGGCAGGGTCGGCGCCCAGCGCCACCGCCACCGGAAAGCGTTCGCCGGGATGGGCGTTGCTCCACTCCTGAAAATCGAGCGCGCCGCCACGATGGGACAGCCAGCGCATGATTAATTTGTTTTTACCGATCACCTGCTGACGATAGATGCCAAGGTTTTGCCGCTCTTTATGCGGGCCGCGCGTGACGGTCAATCCCCAGGTGATCAACGGTGCGGCATCTCCCGGCCAGCATTTCATAACCGGAATGCGCGCCAGATCGACATCATCGCCCTGCCAGATCTGTTCCTGACACGGGGCATTGCGCAGCAGTTTCGTCGGCATATTCAGCACTTGCTTAAACTGCGGCATTTTGTCGAACAGATCGCGAAAACCTTTCGGCGGCTCAGGCTCTTTCAAAAATGCCAGTAATTTACCGACCTCACGCAAAGCGCTGACATCTTCCTGGCCCATGCCCATCGCCACGCGCTTTGGCGTACCGAACAGGTTGCACAGCACCGGCATTTCATAGCCTTTTGGGTTTTCGAACAGCAGCGCCGGACCGCCTGCACGCAAGGTGCGATCGGCAATCTCGGTCATTTCCAGTTCCGGATCGATCTCAAGAGTGATTCGTTTTAGTTCCCCGCGCTTTTCCAGCAGGGCAAGGAAGTCGCGTAAGTCGTGGTATTTCATGCCTTTCCATCAATCCAGCCGGTGAATCGGTCATTATAAGACTGATTCAGCGGGCATGCTTGTTTTTGTTCCTGCCAGATGACCGACAGATCACACAGTAAAATTATGCAACGCGTCCAGAGTCTGATACAGATAAAGCAGGCAGGTCAATTTCCAAATTCATGCAATGTGACAAACCGGTCGCCACATAAGGGCCGGATTGTCGCAACGACTTCGGATATTTCGCAGCCACCGCGGCAAGGCAAATCCAGTTAACACGCGTGATGTTGCTACAACTCTCACAGCAGTTTTGCTATTCTTAGCTTCTGGTAATTGGAAAGTGACATTATGGAATCCTGGTATTTACTGTACTGTAAACGTGGCCAACTGCTGCGCGCAAAAGAGCATCTTGAGCGCCAGTCAGTACATTGCCTGAGCCCGATGATCGCACTGGAAAAAATCGTGCGCGGTAAACGTACAACCGTCAGTGAACCCTTGTTTCCCAATTATCTGTTTATTGAGTTTGACCCTGAAGCCATTCACACCACGACCATCAGCGCTACGCGTGGCGTCAGTCACTTTGTGCGCTTTGGCGCCCTGCCGGCAACAGTGCCGCAGAATGTGATTAAGGTTTTGCAGACGGAAACACCGGAGAATATGGTCGACCCCGAGACGCCGCAGCCTGGCGATGAGGTGCTGATTATTGACGGGACCTTCGAAGGGTTAAAAGCGATCTTCACCGAACCGGATGGTGAAGCGCGCTCAATGCTGCTGCTTAATCTGCTGAATAAGCAGATTGTTCGCAGCGTCGATAATTTGCAGTTTCAGAAACTGTAGGCACGGACGGCATAAATACCGCCATTGAGGTTGGTGCTAATCATCGGCACGGGCGGCATAAATGCCGTCATTGAGGTTGGTGCTAATCATCGGCACGGGCGGCATAAATGCCGCCCCTACCATCAATTACACGGGTTACCTGGGCTGCATCTGCTCGTCGCGGATCCACTGCGCAACACGTTTCGCGAAATAGGTCAGAACACCGTCAGCCCCCGCGCGTTTAAAGCACAGTAACGACTCCATAACCACCGGTTTCTCGGCCAGCCAGCCATTCTGAATCGCCGCCATATGCATCGCATACTCACCCGAAACCTGGTAGGCAAAGGTCGGCACGCCAAAGGTGTCTTTTACCCGACGGATTACGTCCAGATACGGCATGCCCGGCTTCACCATCACCATATCGGCGCCTTCCTGCAGATCCTGCGCAATCTCCTGCAGCGCTTCATCACTGTTCGCCGGATCCATCTGATAGGTAAACTTATTGCCGCCCTTCAGATTGCCGGATGAGCCAATCGCGTCCCGGAATGGACCGTAGTAGCAGGAAGCATATTTCGCCGAGTAGGCCATAATCTGGGTGTTAACATGACCATCCAGTTCCAGCTGGTCGCGGATCGCGCCAATACGGCCATCCATCATATCGCTGGGCGCCACTATCTCCGCCCCCGCCGCCGCATGTGACAGCGCCTGACGCACCAGAATCTGTTTGGTGATATCGTTAATCACATAACCATGCTGGTCAATAATGCCGTCCTGACCATGGGTGGTATAAGGGTCGAGCGCCACATCGGTCAGCAGACCCAGCTCCGGCACCGCAGCTTTCAGGGCGCGTACCGCGCGCTGTATCAGGCCATCCGGGTTATACGCCTCTTCGGCATGGAGGGATTTTACATCCGCTTCAATCACCGGAAACAGTGACAGTACCGGTATGCCCAGCTTTGCAATGATTTCCGCTTCTTTGACCAGCACATCGATCGTCATCCGGAAAACGCCGGGCATTGACGACACTTCCTGTTGCTTGTTATGGCCTTCCATCACAAATACCGGATAGATCAGGTCGTTGACTGTCAGCTGATTCTCAGCAACCAGACGACGGCTGAAATCATGGCGACGAACGCGGCGTAAGCGGCGGCCTGGGAAGGCGCCAGGGAAAGCAAAACTCATTAGTATCTATCTCCGATTGGCGTGATCCAGGCTATCTTAGTTGTCATTCTGAACCGGGGCAGTGCTCATTCCCCTCACGTACTTCGGGTACGCTCGGATCATGGCGCGCTGTCCTCGCTCAAACTGGCGGTGACGATAACGCCTGAATATCACTATCCTATTTTGAATAAGTTACGACTATTCGCCGTGGTCTGCTGTCCTAACCATTCAGCATCTTCACCACGCCAGGCAGCGACCTGCTGAACAATATGGGGCAGAAAACAGGGTTCGTTGCGGCGGGAAGGCGGCCTGGGTTGCATATCCCGCGGCAACAGATAAGGCGCATCGGTCTCCAGCAGTAAGCGGTCCGCGGGGATCAATGGCAGTAACTGGCGTAATTCCATGCCGCGGCGCTCATCACATACCCAGCCGGTAATACCAACCGATAACCCAAGCGCCAGACACTCTTCGATTTCAGATTGCGTGCCGGTAAAACAGTGCACCACCGCGCCAGGCAACTTATCCATCCAGGGTTTGAGAATGGCGATAAAACGTGAGTGCGCATCGCGACAGTGCAGAAACACCGGCATTGCGAGTTCCGCCGCCAGCTCCAGTTGCGCATGAAACGCATACTCCTGCTGATCCTGAGCGGAAAAGTTGCGGTTAAAATCCAGTCCACACTCGCCAATTGCCACCACCTGGTCACTTTCCGTCAGGCGGCGCAAAGTGGCGGCGGTATCGCCGGACCACTCGCTGGCATGATGCGGATGAACGCCGGCGGTAGACCAGCAAAAATCGGGGTGCTGCTGCGCCAGGCTCTGTGCCTGCTGGCTTTCCAGCGCATTGGTACCGGTGATCAGGATGCCGGTGACGCCCGCTTCACGCGCGCGTTTTACCACCTTTTCACGGTCTTTGGCGAATTGCGTACTGGTCAGGTTTACACCGATATCAAACATATTTCTTTCCAAACAGTAACCGCCCTTACGGGCGGTTGGCTATAGCTTTACATTCCGCGCGGCATGGCCGGAATCGCGTATTCCCTGAGATCATCAGGAATCGGACTCCTGTTCCTTATCATCATCCTGACGTCCCTTTCCGACATAGAATCGACCAAAGAATACGCCGACTTCAAACAGGCAGTACATCGGAATAGCGAGCAAAGTTTGTGACAAAACGTCAGGCGGCGTCAGTAACATACCCACCACAAATGCGCCTACCAGCACATAGGGACGTTTTTTCTTCAGCTCTTCGGGGTTCGTCACGCCCGTCCAGCACAGTAATACAATCGCAATCGGCACTTCAAAAGAGACGCCAAACGCCATAAAGAGCGCCATGACGAAATCAAGATAGTTATTAATGTCTGTCGCGATTAACACGCCTTGCGGTGCGGTTTTGGCAAAAAAGCCAAACGCCAGCGGGAAGACGATAAAATAGGCAAAAGCCATACCGATGTAAAACAGCGCGGAACTGGAAAACAGCAGCGGCATCACCAGTTTGCGCTCATGCCGGTAAAGCGCCGGAGCTACAAACGCCCATATCTGATGGAGGATCACCGGTATCGCCAGAAACACCGAGACAATCATCGTCAGCTTGATCGGGGTAAAGAAAGGTGAGGCCACATCAGTGGCAATCATACTGGCACCGGCAGGCAGCTGTTTGATTAGCGGTGCGGAAACGATTTGATAGATATCATTGGAGAAATAGGCCAGCGCTAAAAAGATCCCTAAAACCGCAAGAATGCAATTTAGCAGGCGCTTACGTAGCTCTATCAGATGACTGATCAGCGGTTGGGTATCTTCAACTGCCATGTTTAACGTTCACCGCTTGGTTGAGTGGTTGAGACCGGGGCGCGCGCTGCTGCTGGCTCAGGGGTTACAACAGAATCCACTTTAATGGCCGGTTCTGCCTTCACCACCGGATCAACAGCATCAGGTACCTGAACCGGTGCGCTGGCTTGCGCACCGGCTTCAGCAGGCGTTACGCCTTCATGTGACTCCTTTGGATCTTTCACCAAAGGGTTATGAATGGTATTGGCTTCGTCGTCAGCTTTTTCATTGTCGCCAAGGTAAGAACGTTTCATGGATTCGGCTGTCTTCTTCAGCTCTTCCATCGACTCTTTCAGCTCAGGCGACAGTGAATCTTTGCTGGCCTGCTCGACTTTTCTCAGACTGTCCTGCAGCTCCTGCAGCTTCAGCTCCTGCGCCAGTTCATTTTGCACGCTTGATGCTAACGAACGTAATGCACGGATCCAGCCGACCACGGTTCTGACCGCAACCGGTAAGCGTTGGGGCCCGAGCACTACCAGCCCGATGACGAACACCAATACCAGTTCACTAAAACCTATGTCGAACACGGCTTACACCTTGTCTTTGTCGTTCTTAACTTCTGCGCTTTTCGCGTCGGTATGCGGCTTATCTGCCAGAGTTTTGGCATTAAAATCAGCATCCTGGGAGTCTTTTTCTTTCTGGTCATCATCACCCATCGCTTTCTTAAAGCCTTTAATCGATGAGCCCAAATCAGAACCGAGGGTACGCAACTTATTGGTACCAAACAGAAGTACGACAATCACCGCAATAATTAACAATTGCCAAATACTGATACCGCCCATGTTTATGCCTCTGATATAAGAAGTAATGTGTCAGAACCGCAGTATATAACAACTGAGAGCTGCGTCACGGTGTACAGACTAATGGTTACAGCATTAAAGCGTCTTTTTACCTTTCATGACAATCAGTTTGTCCTGCGCCAGCCCATCAGCCATGCCACAAGACCACCCGCCATCATCACCGCCGGTAAAAAATCCCAGTCCGGGCGGGTTAACAGAATCGCGGTACCGCTAACCAGCAGGGTGGCGCCGATGCCAAACAGAAAACGCGACTGATGCTGACGCGTGCGCTGGACGCTCATATCGGTAACCAGCCGGTCAACACTATGCTGCAATCGTTTATGCTGACGCAAGCTGTCGTAAAATAACTCCGGCAGTTCCGGCAGCTTTTCTGCCCAGAACGGCGCTTTTTCTTTCAGCGCCCGCACAATTGCCGGAATGCCAACCTGGTCTTTAATCCACTCTTCAAGGAACGGCTTGGCGGTTTTCCACAGGTCGAGCTGCGGGTAGAGCTGACGACCAACCCCTTCCACATACAGCAGGGTTTTCTGCAACAACACCAGTTGCGGCTGCACTTCCATATTAAAGCGGCGCGCGGTATTAAACAGATTCAATAACACATGTCCGAAGGAGATCTCTGCCAGCGGCTTCTCAAAAATCGGCTCACAGACGGTGCGAATGGCAAATTCAAAATCTTCGACATTGGTATCCAGCGGCACCCAGCCGGAATCGACATGGAGCTCGGCCACTTTACGGTAGTCACGGTTAAAGAAGGCGATAAAGTTCTCGGCCAGATAACGCTTATCTTCTTTATTTAACGAGCCGACAATACCGCAGTCGATACCGATATATTGCGGATCTTCCGGGTGCTCATAGCTGACAAAGATATTGCCGGGATGCATATCGGCATGAAAAAAGCTGTCGCGAAAGACCTGGGTAAAGAACACCTGCACACCGCGCTCGGCTAATAGCTTCATATTGACGCCATGCTGCTCCAGCGCGGCCACATCGGAAATCGGAATACCGTAGATGCGCTCCATCACCAGCATCGATTCACTGCCATAATCTGAATAGACTTCAGGGATATACAGCATGTTACTTTTATCGAAATTGCGCCGCAGCTGAATGGCGTTCGCCGCCTCGCGCAGCAGATTAAGCTCATCGATCAGGGTTTTTTCGTAGTCCGCCACCACTTCCACCGGGCGCAAACGGCGGCCATCCGGCAACAGGCGCGGTACCCAATGCGCCAGACGATAGATCAATCGCATATCCGCTTTGATCACCGGCAGGATATCGGGGCGGATCACTTTGATCACCACTTTCCGGCCATTCTCTTTCAGCGTCGCGGTATGAACCTGCGCAATGGAAGCGGAGGCCAGCGGTTTAATATCGAAATCATCAAACCAGGTTTCAATGGTAGTGCCTAACGACAGCTCAATCTGACGGAGCGCCAGCGCGCCATCAAATGGCGCCACACGGTCCTGCAGCATCGCCAGCTGATCGGCAATATGCGGAGGGAACAGATCACGGCGTGTCGACATCATCTGGCCGAACTTAATCCACACCGGCCCCAGCTGCTCCAGCGCCATGCGCAGACGCGCGCCTAACGGCTTATCTTTATGCTGGTTCGGGATCCAGAACACCGAGCGCCGCCACAGCCGAATCAGCAGGCCGAAGCGGGTACGCGGGATAAGCTCATCAAGGCCGTAACTAAGAAACACTTTGATGATGTAATAGAGTCGGCGAATTTCACCCAACGTCATTTCGCCTCCAGTTGATCTAACCGGGCGCTGAACGCGTCCAGTGAACGGTTCACCGCATCGACTTCTTCAGCAAACCACGCGACTTCTAAACTACCCGGCGCCACTCGCCACTCTTCGGTTAACACTTGCGCCGCATAGCCCTGCTTGCGCTGCAGATCAGCACGCAGAAAGCTGGCTCCGCGGCGGGCAAACTGGCTGACGCCCTGGGCGGCGATATCGCCAATCCACGGCGCCAGATATTCCGCCGGATCAAGTTCAGCCATATCAATCAGGGCGGAGAAGTGCTGCACCACCTGCAGATCGCCGACAACTTCCAGCTCACCGCTGCGGATCAGCGTGGTGAGCTGCTGGCGATCACGCAGCTTTGGCAGTACGGAGAGACGGGTTTTGACCGTACAGTCGGTCGCATCATGCCATTCACCCAGCACATCGACCTGATGGTCGCCAAACACCAGCGTCAGCGGTGGTGACAGCTCCTGCAGGTCGATGGCGAGAGTTTTGCCATTTAAACGTTGACGCGCCGCTTTCAGTCCACGATCGCGATACAGAATATGGTTAAGCGCGGTCTCCAGACCTGCGGTTAACAGCGGCGTTAAGGTCATGCGTTTTCCTGGTTAAAACTTGAATCCACGATGCAGCGCAACAATGCCGCCCGTCAGGTTGTGATAAGTGGTGTTTTCGAAACCCACATCCATCATCATCGCTTTCAGCGTTTCCTGGTCAGGATGCATGCGGATAGACTCTGCCAGATAGCGATAGCTTTCGGCATCTTTCGCCACCAGCTCACCGACACGCGGCAGGATATGGAAGGAGTAGGCGTCATAAGCTTTGCTCAGCGGCGCCAGCACCGGCTTAGAGAACTCCAGCACCAGTAAACGACCGCCTGGCTTCAGCACGCGAAACATCGAAGCCAGCGCTTTCTCTTTTTCCGTGACATTACGCAGACCGAAAGAGATGGTAACGCAGTCAAAATAGTTATCCGGGAATGGCAGCGCTTCCGCATTGGCCTGCACATAGCTAACGTTACCCACCACGCCTTTATTGCGCAGCTTCTCACGCCCCATCTTCAGCATCGAGCTGTTGATATCAGCCAGTACCACCTGACCGGTTTCACCCACCAGACGGGAAAATTTCGCCGTCAGATCACCGGTGCCGCCCGCCAAATCCAGTACGCGTTGCCCGCGACGCACGCCGCTGCAATCGACGGTGAAACGTTTCCAGATACGATGGATGCCAAAAGACATCAAATCGTTCATCAGGTCATATTTAGCCGCTACCGAATGGAATACATCAGCAACCATGTCAGCTTTCTCGGTTTTCGCTACCGTGCGAAAGCCGAAATGTGTGGTTTCCCTGGGTTCATCTGCCATTTGTTTTGCCTGCTCCACAATCAAATATCATCGAAGTGTATCAGAGTAAGGGTAGCCAGGCACCCTAACCCCGCGTTTATTCATTGATTCGTCGCGGCATCTCGCTGACCGGTTGATCCCGCGATTCATTCTGCGGATCGTCCTGCCGATCAAGGTTATTGTCAGCTGATTCCGGTAGGGCCTGCTCCGCCAGCCGCGGATTAATCGGCCGTTTTATCTCTACCCCTAACTGACGGAAACTTTCGCTCTGGGCGATAAGATTGCCGCGTCCTTCCGACAATTTTTTCATTGCCGTACGGTAGCTGTCCTGCGCCTTATCAAGGTTCTGCCCGATACTGGTCATATCATCGACAAACAGCCGCATCTTGTCATACAGCCGCGCCGCACGCTCGGCAATACGCTGGGCATTACGGCTTTGATGTTCGTAGCGCCAGAGATTGTTAATGGTGCGCAACGCCACCAGCAGAGTCGTCGGGCTGACCAGCATAATATTCAGCTTCAGCGCTTCGCTAATCAGTTCCGGCTGGCGATCGATGGCTATCAGGAACGCCGGTTCTACCGGGATAAACATCAGCACATAATCCAGCGAGCGTAAACCAGGCAATTGTTGATAATCTTTACGGCTGAGTCCACGCAGGTGGGAGCGGATCGCCGCAATATGTTCATTGATGGCCTGCTCGCGCGCCAGCTCATCGTCGCCGTTAAAGTAGCGCTCGTAAGCCACCAGCGTCATTTTGGCATCAATCACTACATCTTTACCCTGCGGTAAGCGCACGATCACATCCGGCTGCATACGACTGTTCTGATCGACCTGCACATTCACCTGGGTGTGATATTCATGCCCTTCGCGCAATCCTGATGCTTCGAGTACGCGCCCCAGCACCACTTCCCCCCAGTTACCCTGGGTTTTATTATCGCCTTTCAGCGCTTTGGTCAGGTTGATGGCCTCCTGCGCCATTTGCGCATTTAGCTGTTGCAGATTGCGGATCTCATGGGAAAGGGTATGACGCTCCCGCGCTTCCTGACCAAAACTCTCCTGCACCTGACGACGGAAGCCATCAAGCTGCTCGCGTAGCGGCGTGATCAGGCCATTCAGGCTCTGGCGGTTTTGCTCATCAACCCGGCGTCCGCTGTTTTCAAAAATGCGGTTGGCGAGGTTTTCAAACTGGGCGCTTAAGCGCTGCTCGCTGTTGGTCAGCAAGCGCTGTTTCTCTTCTGCCGCCATGCGCGTCTCTTCGAGGCGAATAGTGACCTCACGCAGTTCCGCTTCCTGGGCGCTGTTAATTTCCAGTTGATTGCGCAGCTCGCGGCTTAGCTGTTCGCTCTCACTACGCCAGTGATCAAAGTGATGCAGTTTTTCCTGCGCGGCAGCCAGCGCGCCATGCAGCTGGCGTAGCTCTTTTTCGCCCAGTTGTAGCTCTTGCTGCTGCGACTGCAGCTGCTGTTGCAAGCGTTGCTGTTGCTGTTCGGCCTGTTGCAGTGACTGGGCTAATAAACGCCGCTCGGTTTCCTGAGCCGCCTGCTGCTGGCCGTTACGGAAATAAGCAATAATCCATCCCACCAGCAACCCTGCCAGCCCGAAACACACGCCCAAAAGATATTCTCTGTCCACCGATCCTCCCGCACACCGCGTCAAACAGTGAAAAGGTAGAGGCGCACTGTATAAATGTCCAGATAAAAATAAGAGGAGTCAGTGACTGGCGTGGGCGGCATCAATGCCGCCCTCGGGGGTTACAGCAGGTGACGCGCCGCCTCGACCACAATGCTGACCGCATCGCTTTCGGTCTGCTTCATGGTGACTGCGTCCGGGATCTCTTTCTGGGTACGATTGACAATCACCCCGGCGACCATGCCGGCACGCAGGCCCTGGCTGGCGCACATGGTCAGCAGCGTGGCGGATTCCATTTCATAGTTCAGCACGCCCATCTGCTGCCACTCTTTCATGGAGCCCTGAAAACGGCTGACGACGCGACCAGAGAAAGTGTCATAGCGCTCCTGGCCAGGATAGAACGTATCGGATGATGCCGTAATACCGATATGCGTAGTGGCGCCTGCTGTTTTCGCCGCCGCCACCAGCGCGGTGGTACAGTCAAAATCGGCTACCGCCGGAAACTCCATTGGGGCAAAATGCAGGCTGGCGCCATCGAGACGTACCGACGCGGTGGTGACCAGCACATCGCCAACATTAATATGCGGCTGAATGGCGCCGGTTGTCCCGACACGCAGAAAAGTGCGCACGCCCAGCTGCGCCAGCTCTTCCACCGCGATGGAGGTTGAGGGACCGCCAATGCCGGTAGAGCAGACCACCACCGGCTTGCCATCCAGTTCAGCGCGCCAGCTGGTAAATTCACGATGCGAAGCCAGATGAACCGGGTTGTCCATCAGGGCGGCAATTTTTTTCACCCGCTCAGGATCGCCGGGCACAATTGCCAGCGTCGCGCCTTGCAGGTCGGCTTTGGTAATACCAAGGTGGAACACATCAGACTCGGCCATAACAGACTCCTGAATGAGTTGGATGAAGAAATTTATACGCTACTGTAAGCCAATCATCGCCACAATAGTGTGATTACACTCACTTATGAAAATGAAAGTTGCATTTAACTTTTAAAATAAAGTGATATGCATCACATAAATAAGCATTATCAGCGAGATTTTCGCCATACCCCACTGCGCATCGGGTTACACGAGTGTTAAAGAGAGTGTCGGCGCGCAGCACATATCCGATGCGTAATCCTGGCTATAGTTACCTGATCGCGCTAATGCTTAGCATGGAGAGGACAATGACAACCGAAGATAACATGGCTAAAAAGCCCGGCAGTAGTGGCTTTGCACCTGCCGTTTTACCCACGGCATCCACCACTATTTTTACCGGTAGCGCTGATATCCAGTGCAGTGAAACTTCAATACCGACTCAGGGCGACAACATGCCCGCTTTCCATGCCAGGCCGAAACAGGCCAGCGGCGCACTACCGGTGGTGATGGTGGTGCAGGAAATTTTTGGCGTGCATGAACATATTCGCGATATCTGCCGCCGGCTGGCGGCTGAGGGCTACCTGGCTATCGCGCCGGAGCTCTATTTCCGCGAAGGCGACCCCGCCGACTACGATGATATTCCCACTCTGCTTCAAGAGCTGGTCAGCAAAGTGCCGGATGCGCAGGTACTGGCCGATCTCGATCACGTCGCCAACTGGGCGTCGCGCAACGGCGGTGATATGCGTAATACCGCGATTACCGGTTTTTGCTGGGGTGGCAGGATCTGCTGGTTGTACGCCGCGCATAATCCGCAGCTGAAAGCGGCGGTCGCCTGGTACGGAAAACTGGTCGGGGAAAAAACCCTGAAGCAACCGAAGCAGCCGCTGGATATTGCGGTCGATCTCAATGCGCCAGTGCTCGGTCTGTATGGCGGAAAAGATGACAGCATTCCGCAGGAGAGCATCGCGCTGATGCGTCAGGCGCTGCGTGCCGCCAATGCCGATGCCGAGATCGTGGTCTATCCCGATGCCGGGCATGCATTTAATGCCGATTACCGCCTCAGCTACCATCAGGAGTCGGCGCAGGATGGCTGGCAACGCATGCTGGCCTGGTTTAAGCGCGCGGGCGTTACCCCGGAAGGGTAAGCAAAAAAAAGGGGCGCGAGCGCCCCGATAATTCCAACACAACACTTTACGCAGAAAAACTTAAGCTTTGGCTTTGGCCGCACGCAGGTTCTGCGCCGCCTGCACCATGTTTGCCAGCGCCTGACGGGTTTCGGTCCAGCCGCGGGTTTTCAGGCCGCAGTCCGGGTTTACCCACAGACGCTCAACCGGAATACGCTGCGCCGCTTTCAGCAGTAACGCTTCCATCCACTCCACATCGGGTACGTTTGGTGAATGAATGTCATACACGCCCGGACCAATTTCGTTCGGATAATCGAACTCCTCAAACGACTCCAGCAGTTCCATATCGGAACGTGAGGTTTCGATAGTGATCACATCCGCATCCAGCGCCGCAATGGAATCCATAATGTCGTTGAACTCGCAGTAA
The DNA here is from genome assembly GCF_047308185.1 of Pantoea sp. B65. Taxonomy (NCBI): domain Bacteria; kingdom Pseudomonadati; phylum Pseudomonadota; class Gammaproteobacteria; order Enterobacterales; family Erwiniaceae; genus Pantoea; species Pantoea sp. B65. Next base: position 12,444 of record NZ_JAHXPU010000026.1, on the reverse strand, counting down.
CACATATGGGTATGAATCTGGGTTTCATCCTGCGCTACCGCAGCATTGAGACGGAAGGCATCCACCGCCCAGGTGAGATACGCCGCCCAGTCGGACTTATGCAGCGGCAAACCTTCGCGCAGCGCCGGCTCATCAATCTGAATAATACCGATACCGGCAGTTTCCAGATCGGCCACTTCATCCCGCAACGCCAGCGCAATCTGCCTGGCGATAGTTTCACGCGAGACATCCTCACGCGGGAACGACCAGCAAAGAATGGTTACCGGACCGGTTAGCATGCCTTTTACCGGTTTGTCGGTCAGCGACTGAGCATATTTTGCCCACTCAACGGTAATCGCCTCCGGGCGGCTGATGTCACCGATAATCACCGGTGGTTTCACGCAACGTGAACCGTAGCTCTGCACCCAGCCATTTTGGGTAAAGACAAAGCCATCCAGGTGTTCACCAAAGTATTCCACCATGTCATTGCGCTCGGCTTCACCGTGGACCAGCACGTCGAGGCCCAGACGCTCCTGCTCCACAATCGCCTGCTTAATATGTTCAGCGATACCGGTGCGGTAGCGGTTGCCGTCGAGACGACCCTGTTTGAAATCCAGACGCAGACCGCGGATCTCGGTGGTCTGCGGGAATGAACCGATAGTGGTGGTCGGCCATGCTGGCAGATTAAAACGCTCACGCTGCGCTTTGGCGCGCACCTGATAGCTGCTGTCACGCAGGCTGTCTTTACTGGTGATCGCCGCTAAGCGCTGACCCACGGCGGCGTTGTGCACCCGACTGGAGTGACGACGGGCGCGAATCGGTGCGCTCCAGGCTTCCAGAGCGGCGGGATCGTTATTGTTCAGCGCTTTAGTCAGCAGCGACAGCTCACCACACTTCTGCAGAGCGAAGGAGAACCAGCTTTTCACTTCTTCATCAAGGCGGGTTTCCACACTGAGATCGATTGGGCTGTGCAGCAGGGAACAGGAAGAACCAATCCACAGTTGTTTACGCTGGGCGATAAGCGGTTGCAGACGCTCAAACCAGCTGCTCAGATCCGCACGCCAGACGTTACGACCATTAATCACACCGAGAGACAGTAACCAGTCGGCTGGCAGTTGCGCATTCAGAGCCGCCACGTCATCTTTGCCGTGCACCAGGTCGATATGCAGACCGTTAACCGGCAGGGCGCGGATGGTGTCGAGGTTCTGGCCGATACTGTCAAAATAGGTGGTCAGCAGTAATTTAGTCGGGCCCTGCAGCGCATCGCAGGCTGGTTTGAACGCCTGTAACCACGCTTCAGGCAGCTCCAGCACCAGCGCAGGTTCGTCGATCTGCACCCATTCGATATCGCGTTTTGCCAGTTCAGCCAGTACCTGCTGATACACCGGCAGGATTTCCTTTAACAGCGACAGGCGGTCAAAGGGTTCGCCTTTGACTTTACCCAGCCACAGGTAAGTGACCGGGCCCAGCAATACCGGTTTCACTTTATGACCCAGCGCCAGCGCTTCATCGACTTCATCCAGCAGTTGCGTCCAGCTCAGCTTAAATTGCTGGCCTTTCACAAACTCCGGCACCATGTAGTGATAGTTAGTGTTAAACCATTTCGTCATTTCTGCCGCCGCTGCCGGCTCACCGCCTGGCGCACGGCCACGGCCGAGACGAAACAGCGTGTCGAGATCGACCGAACCGTCTTTATTCTGATGGCGAGCCGGGACATTACCCAGCAGCAGGCTGGTGGTCAGTACGTGATCATACCAGGCGAAGTCGCCTACCGGCAGCAGATCGACGCCGGCATCTTTTTGTTGCTGCCAGTGGCGGGCACGCAGTTCACGGCCCACAGCCAGCAATTCCTCTTGAGTGCTATTGCCGGCCCAGTAGCTTTCCTGGGCTTTTTTCAGTTCGCGACGCAGACCGACGCGTGGAAATCCGAGTGTATGATTCAGAATGGTCATATCTTTGTCCTAAGCTAGTGAGGTCAATCTGGCGTTTTAGACGTCCAGATGTTTACACTGCTATATTGTGCAGGTAATCTGTTAACCACAAGCGCAAATTGTTCACCATCGATGTGAAGGACTCTCATGATCGAACTCAAACACCTGCGGACGCTGCAGGCCTTAAGGAATACAGGCTCCCTGGCCGCCGCCGCCGCCCAGCTCCACCAAACGCAATCGGCGTTATCCCATCAGTTCAGCGATCTGGAACAGCGTCTTGGCTTCCGGCTATTTGTGCGTAAAAGCCAGCCACTGCGTTTTACGCCGCAGGGAGAGATCATGTTGCAACTGGCGGAGCAGGTGTTGCCGCAGATCCAGCAGGCGTTACAGGCCTGCCATGAGCCGCATCAGACCACGCTGCGCATCGCGATTGAGTGCCACAGCTGTATTCAGTGGCTGACGCCGGCGCTGGACAATTTTCGCCAGAACTGGCCGCAGGTGGTGATGGACTTTAAATCGGGGGTGACTTTTGACCCGCAACCGGCGCTACAGCAGGGTGAGCTGGATGTGGTGCTGACCTCGGATATTCTGCCGCGCAGTGGCCTGCACTATTCACCGATGTTTGATTTTGAGGTGCGGCTGGTGCTGGCGCCTGATCATCCGCTGGCGCAGGTTGAACATATTTCACCGGAAGATCTCGCCAGTGAAGTACTGATGATCTATCCGGTGCAGCGTCAGCGTCTGGATATCTGGCGCCATTTCCTGCAACCGGCAGGCGTCAGTCCGGCGCTGAAAAGCGTCGATAATACCCTACTGTTGATCCAGATGGTGGCGGCACGCATGGGCATCGCCGCCCTGCCGCACTGGGTGGTGGAGAGCTTTGAACATCAGGGGCTAATCGTTACCCGCACGCTGGGTGCCGGGTTGTGGAGCCGTCTGTATGCGGCGGTGCGTGATGGCGAACAGCGCCAGCCGGTGGTGGAAGCCTTTGTCCGCTCCGCACGCCAGCACGCCTGCGATAATCTGCCATTTGTGCGCGATGCTTCGCGCCCGGGTACCCCGCTCCCGCTCCCTGCCAGCCTGCCCTGACGCTGGTGATTTTACGCCCCGCGGCCGGGAGCCATTAATGGCTCCCCTACAAGGGAGCGATGTGTATAATGCGCAGCATTGCATTTTACTAACTGAAGAGATTTCAATATGACCAATAATGACGTGTTACGCAGCGTGCGCTACATGCTGGATATGAGTGACGCTACAATGGTCAGTATTCTGGCGCTGGCAGAGAGCGAAGCCTCTGTCGAAGAGATGCAAGCCTTTCTGAAAAAAGAAGAGGAAGACGGTTTTCGCGCCTGCCCTGACGTGCTGATGGGCTACTTCCTCAATGGCCTGATTTTCTCTCTGCGCGGTAAAAGCGAAGAGGCGCCGGTACCCTCCGTCGAGCGCAAGATGACCAACAATATCATCCTGAAAAAGCTGCGCGTGGCTTTTAATCTGAAAACCACCGATATTACCGAAATTCTGCAACTGGCGGACTTTGCCGTCTCTCAGGCAGAAATTGGCGCCATCTTCCGCAAACCCGGGCATAAAAACTACCGCGAATGCGGCGATCAGATCCTGAGAAACTTTTTAAAAGGGCTGACCATGAAGAAGCGACCGGCGGTAAAAAAAGCCTGATCGTGCTGACAGTAACCGGAGCGCATACGGTCGCTCCGGTGGTAACCTGATGATGTTATGCCCGGACGGTTTTGCCGATTACCCAGCGTTTATGTACCCACAATGAAGCGCAAATGACCGCCGCACCAATAATAAAACTGGTCCAGTGTGGCTGCTGCTGCCAGATCGCCAGATTGACCAGCAGACCAGCCGGAACATGCATATTGTTCATGATCCCCAGCGTGCCCGCGTCCACCTGGGTTGCGCCGTAGTTCCACATAAAATAGCCCAGCCCGGAAGCGGCAACCCCCAGCCAGACCAGAATGCCCCACTGCAGGGTGGTGGTTGGCAATTTATGCGGGTTACCCCACAGCAACCAGGCGATAATCGCCACCATCACCGCGCCCATATAGAACCACGAGAAGGCGGTATGCTGCGGCATCGGACGGATTTCCTGCAACCGCTTGTAACCCACCATGCCAATGGCAAAGCACAGGTTCGCCAGCTGTACCAGCAGCAGGCCGAACCAGAAATGATCGCTGACTTTGTCGTAACGAATAATCGCCGCCCCCAGCACCGCCAGCAGCGCGCTGAGCGCATACCCTGGTCGTATACCGCGCCCGCTGAGCAGATCGTAAATCAGCGTGATATAGAGCGGCGTCAGCACGGTAAACAGCAGGAATTCTGAGACGCTGAGATAGAGATAAGCCTGGAAGCTGAATAAATACATGATCCCCAGCTGCATCGCCCCCACTGCCATATACAGCAGCAGCGTCGACAGCTTATGGCCACGCCAGCGCAGAAAAGGCAGGAACACCACGGCGGCCAGCGCCAGGCGCATCAGCACCGAAAACCAGCTATCGACCTGACCTGCCAGATACTCGCCGATCAGACTAAAGGAAAACGCCCAGAGAATGGTGGTGGTAATCAGTAATGCCACAATAAGCACCTGTCAGAAAAAGAGGGCGCTATTGTAACCAATTGCTGTCAGGCAGCAGCAAGTTTCTGGTTGACAAGCGGTCAAATAAACAACATCTCAGGCCGCCACCGGCGGAGCGGCGGCGCCCTGGTTGCGACCCGGCAGCGCTACGCCAGGAACAGCTTACGCAGATAGTGCGGCACTGCATCATCGACATTGCTGCCAATCACTTCCAGCTCCGGCAGCAGATCTTTCAGGCGCTGATGCGCATTGCTCATAATGCAGCCTTTGCCTGCCATCGCCAGCATCTCTTTATCATTCAGCCCGTCGCCAAACGACACGCACTCCTTCAGCGAGTAGCCGAGGGTTTTTGCTACCGCTTCCAGCGCATGTCCTTTCGAGACACCACCGGCCATGACTTCCAGGCAGGTAGGAAATGAGAAACTGACATTCACCCGATCGCCCCAGCGCGCCAGAATCGCCTGTTCCAGCGGTAATAATGCGTCGGCATCGTCGCAGGTGAAGAACACCTTGCTGACACCATCGGTATCCAGCATGCCCGGTTCAAACAGGTTGTAATTAAAGATCGACTCACGGAAAAAACGTTTCTCTTCCGGACGGTGGCGGTTGATAAACCACTCGTCATCGCGATAGACGTTGGTGAGAATATTTTGATCGTGGTATTTAATGGCAAACAGATCGTTTGCAATATCGCCAGCCAGGTTATGGCTGAAGACCAGCTCACCGGCGGTATTGTGCACGCGCGCACCGTTAGAGGTGATCATAAAGGCATCGATTTCCAGATTATCGCGCATCTGTGATACGTCGATATGGTGACGTCCGGTAGCAAACACGAAATGGACGCCGCGCGCGGTTAATAACTTCAGTGTTTCTTTGGTGTAAGGCGTCAGTCTGTGATCGGGCGATAGCAGCGTGCCATCGAGATCGGATGCGACAACGTGATACATAATGCTTTCAAACCTCTGGTTAAAGAAGGAGATCAGGCGTACCTGACATAAATCTGAGTAATGTGGCTAACTATGCCGCGCGAAAAAATCCACGATGGCATCTAAGGCTTCGGCACGCATATCGTCTCTTTCAAACAAGATCTCATGGCGCGCGCCAGCAATAACACGAGGTTTGCCCCCTTCGCAGGGATGGCCTGCGGCACTCATTGCCTTGCAAAACAGATCCTGGGACCGATTATCGACGATTTTATCGTCACCTGCCTGCAGCAGCAGGATCGGGGTATGGATATCGGCGACTTTAGTTAAAATATTTTGCCCGGCCAGTAACCCTTCCCGTACCCAATGGTAGGTCGGGCCGCCGACACGAAGACCGGGGTCATCAGCATAAAAGCGCAGATTGCGGCGATAACGCTCGCGGCTGTGGGTCAGCGTATTAATCCCAAACGGGCGTGCGCGCCACTTACCGGTTCCCAGCGCATAGCCTTCGCGTATCGCCGGACGCTTCTCCGCCCAGTTAAGGATACGGTTCGCCATCCATGAGGGCATCGGTAAATAGATCCCAAACATCGGCGAGGCCAGCGCCACCGCATCAAACGCCTGCGGCTGTCGTGCCAGCAATAGCGTCAGGATGGCGCCGCCCATTGAATGCGCCAGCGCATAGCGATGGCGGTAAGCACTGTCGGCAATTTCGCGCTGCCAGAGCGCTTCTAAATCATCAACATAGTGGCCAAATTCCACGACGTGTCCGCGGTGGGAATCCTGGAGCAGACGCCCGGATCGTCCCTGGCCGCGGTGATCAATAATGATCACATCATAACCGCAATGGAACAGATCCCACGCCAGTTCGGGATATTTCACGTAACTTTCGATACGCCCCGGCACCAGCAGGACCACCTTATCATGCTGGGGCGCGGTAAAGCGCACATAGCGAATCGGTACGTTTTCGACGCCCTCAAACTCGCGCTCCTCCCGGCGATGCCAGAAATCGAGCAACGGCCCGGTGGCGAATGCAGCAAAAGCCTTCTCACGTGTCGGCCAGCTATTTCTATGCTTCGTCATCGGCAGGAATTCCGCAAAATATCATCGACGCTATTACCCGCTGCGCAGGCGATAGCAGATCGTTCCACAATATCGTATTGTGTCATAATTCTGCGCACTCAGGGAGTTTTACCCATGACCATCGAATGGTGGCTGACTTACCTTTTAACTACCAGTATCCTCAGCCTGTCGCCCGGTTCGGGCGCAATTAATACCATGAGTACCGGTATCAGCCACGGCTATCGCGGCGCCGTCGCCTCTATCTCCGGTTTGCAAGTCGGGCTTTCACTGCATATTGTGCTGGTCGGTATTGGCCTGGGCGCGCTGTTTTCCCAGTCGCTGCTGGCGTTTGAAATTCTGAAATGGGCCGGGGCCGGCTACCTGGTGTGGCTGGGTATTCAGCAGTGGCGTTCCGCCGGTGCTATCGATCTGAGTGCAGTATCCAAAGCGATGCCGCGTCGTCGTCTGTTTAAACGCGCGGTACTGGTCAACCTGACCAATCCGAAGAGTATTGTGTTTCTCGCCGCACTGTTCCCGCAATTTATTATTCCGCATCAGCCGCAGGCATTGCAGTATCTGGTGCTGGGCGTCACCACGGTCGTGGTCGATATTGTGGTGATGATCGGTTACGCCACGCTGGCGACACGGATTGCCGGCTGGATCAGAGGACCGCGTCAGATGAAATTACTTAACCGTATTTTTGGCGGTCTGTTTATGGCGGTAGGTGCGTTACTGGCGACAGCGCGAAAGGTGGCGTAATCCGGTGGGGCCGATCTGATGATATGGAGTCAGACCATTACGCAACTCTTGCCAGTGCGATTATCCTGTTCCCCCGCCGCCATGGGGGAATAGCTTATTTTTGACAACAGTGTGATGGCATTAAAATAATGGCATCAGAAAGTCGTACGCTTTCAGCTGTTAATATGATAGAAAATAAAACCCAGAATAATTTATCAAAATAATAATGAATAATATATTTTATTATTAATTTTTATAGTAACTGTTTTATTTAAAATTATCATACTGCTAAATAACAAACTGGTGAAAGTTAAATAAAAAGGAATTTAACCTTATATGGATAGGAATCCTGTACCTGAACGCTTTTCTCTGCAACTACCTGTCGAAAAACTGTTTTTCCGCAAACTCCCTGGCATCGAAGTGAGATCATGCTCTTTTGCGCTGGATACCGGCCGTGAGCACCGATGCACACCGCGAACGCAGGGAGCTGCCGCCACTCAGATGGACTTTATCAGCCACAGTAAAACCGACATCCCGGACAATGCCAATGCGCTGCGCTTTGAAGATAAACGCGGAGCGGAACAGCAGTGGCTGCCGGCGGAGCGGAATAGGGATGTGAACGTTAAAAACGACGCATCACGTTCTGTCGGCAGCAACCATCACCATTATGTCGGCGTCAATCAGCTTTATCGTGTGGAAACCAACCGGGTCCAGGGGGTAAACGGCGGTGAAGAGCGTTATACCGCACGGGGCAAAATAGATGCGGTTGCAGAGACCGGTGTGATTGGCTCCGGCACTACGTTGCGTCTGCAGTGCGGCGACAGCGCGATTGAGCTGAATGCATTATGAAATACACCCTTCAGGAAGGTTCATTTTCACTCTTTCCGGCCGCGTGGCAGGACAACACCATCAATATTCTGCGCGATGATAACAGCGGCCTGTCACTGGTGGTGACGCGCGGCGCCATCCCCGATGGCAGTGACGTTGAACAGGAACTGCAACGCCAGTGGGAGATGTTGCGTGCGCAGGCCGGGGAAATTACCCGGAGCGGGTTTGTGCGCGTAACGGCCGGTGCGGATAACAGCCTGCGGGCGGTGGCAGTGGAAAGCGCATTTGTGCGCAATCACCTGCCGCTGTGGCAGAAACAACTTGCGCTGCAGCTGCCGGCGAAGCCGGTCATGTTGCTGTTTACCCTTTCCGCGCTGCGTCCTTTCAGTGAGGAAGACGGACAGCGCTGGAGCGCCCTGCAACAAAGTCTGACGCTGAACGATAACCGGGGGTAAGGCATGAGCGACAGCCATGCGGCCCGCCAGGGCGACCCGATTATCCACTCCGGCCTTTTCGCCGATATCACCAGCCTGGTGGCTGAAGGGGCAGCCTGTGCCCTCGCCGGCGCGGCGGTGGCCGCTGCCGCCACGGTGGCCGCGCCGCTGCTGGGGGCCGGGGCTGTCGCCGCCGGGGTGGCGGCTATAGGTTCCGGCTGCCTGCTGAGCGGCATCATCGGCGGCGTGCTGGCGAATATGGCCGGCATCACTGATGATATCAGCGCGGCGGCGGGCGGCATCGGCGATATGATTTTCCCGCCCTCTCCGGCGGGGGTGATTGACAGCGGCTCGGATAACGTACTGATCAACGGCCTGCCTGCCGCCCGGGCGGCCGGAACCCTGACCCCCGCCGGCATCCCGCCGCCGGCGCCGCAGTCGCCGGACAGCTTTGCGGATTATGGCGGTATGCTGCTGGCCGCCGCGCAGCAGTCCGGCCGCGAGATGTGGCAGCCCACCGTCGGCTCAGCGGCGGAGGGCACCTCGCCGCGGGAGCAGGATAAGGTCGGCTGCCGGAAGCATAGCGGCCCGCAGTACCTGGCTGAAGGCTCCGGAAGCGTATTTATCAACGGCCAGCCAGCGGTGCGCGCCGGAGATCTCACCACCTGTGAAGGTAAAGTCTCCGGCCGGGTGTCGCCGGACGTGATTATCGGCGGCGAAACGCTGCGGGTGCGGGATATCACCAGCGGCAGGCAGGCGGGGCTGAACGTGGCGATGATCGCCCTGTCGCTGATCCGTGGTCGTCCCGGCAAAATCCTGAAAAATATGCCCTGTGCGCTGGTCGCGGCGGCCGGCGGGATGCTGGCGGATATGGCGTTCAGCGCGGTGTTCGCCACCCCCAACCCGGTGCATGCCGCCACCGGGGTAAAAGTTCTTAATGACGACAGCGAACTGGATTTTGCCCTGCCGGGCCGCTTTGCGCTGCGCTGGCAGCGCAGCTATAACAGCCTGACGTCCCGCTGCGGCCTGTTCGGCACCGGCTGGGCGACGGTATTTGACAGCTACCTGACGCTGGCAGATAACCAGGTAAGCTGGTTTGACGACACCGGGCGCGAGCTGAGTTTCACCCTGCCGCCGGTGGATCAGGTGCTGTACAGCCTGAGTGAGGGCGTTATCGTGCGTCGCAACGAACACGGCGATGTGGCGATTGCCGGTGACGACGGCGCGGTGTGGCGTCTTTTCCGCGCCGACAGCAGCAACCCGCAGCGGCTGCTTCTGGCCTCGCTGAGCGATGAATACGGTAACCGGCTGGAGCTGAGCCGGGACGAACAGGGACGGCTGGTGCGCATCCATGATGAGCCGCTGGCGACTGACGTCACCCTGCATTATGACCATCCCCATTTTCCGGCCCGCCCTACCGCCGCCAGTCAGTTTGATGGCGACACCCGCTGGCCGCTGGTCGCCTGGGGCTATGACGCGCGCGGCCAGCTGGCCTCGGTCACGGATGCCGGCGGCGTGGTGCGGCGTGAATATCGTTACAACGACGCAGGCCTGATGATCTGGCACCGGCTGGCGGGCGGGCTGGAAAGCGAATACCGCTGGGAAAAATTTGATCACTGGCGCGTGGTGGAAAACCGCACCAGCACCGGCGACGCCTGCCGCATCGGCTATGACCTCAGCGCCGGGCTGACCACCGTGACCGGGCAGGATGGCCTGCAGCGCCGGCACTACTGGAATGCGCAGGGGCTGATTACCCGCTTTACTGATGAACGCGGCGGGAACTGGCTCTGGGAGTGGGACGATAACGGGCTGCTGACGCGCCGTACAGACCCGTCCGGTAACGCGGTGAGCTTCAGCTATGACGGGGCGGGCAACCGGGTACAGGAGACCGGCGCCGCCGGCGACGCCGTCGCCACCCGCTGGCTGCCGCACCGTGCGTTACCGGCGGTGATTACCGCCCCCGACGGCAGCACCACCCGTTATTACTACGATGAACATCACGGGCTGGTGCGCATCGTTGACGCGCTGGGCCAGACCACGCTGCTGCGGCGCGATGAATACGGCCTGGTAACGGAAGAAGTGGACGCGGCGGGCAACGTCCGCCGCATGGATTACAACGACGCCGGGCAGGTGATCCGCTCAGCCGACTGTTCCGGGCGTATCACCCGCTATCGCTATCATCCGCTGGGCTGGCTGACGGCAGAAACTGACCCGGAAGGGGAGGAAACCGGCTATCAGTATGATGCCGCCGGGCGTCCGCTGCTGTTAACCCGCGCGCAGGGCTGGGAAGAGCGCCTGAGCTGGGACCGGCGCGGCCTGCTGCAGAGCCATGAGACCGCCGACGGTAAGCGCAGCGAGTTTCGCTATGACGCCGCCGGGCGGCTGGTCGCCACGCGCAATCCGCAGGGTGAGGAGGTGAAACACCACCGGGACAGCCGCGGCAGGCTGACCGCGCTGGAAAACGGGAACGGCGGGACATACCGCTTCCGCTGGGGGGCGGACTCGCTGCTGCTGGAAGAGACCGGGCTCGACGGCGTGGCCACGCGCTATGACTATGACGCCTGTGGTCGCACCGTGGCGCGCACCTTTGCCGCCGGTCATCCTGAGGCCATCACCCACAGCTTTGCTTACAACGCCGCCGGGCAGCTGCTGGCGCGCACCACGCCGGAAGGGCGCACCCGGTACAGTTATACAAAAGGCGGCCAGCTGGCAGGCCTGTCACTGCATCCGCCGCCGGGGGAGAACAGCCGGAGCCGCGAGGCGGAGCAGGAACTGCGCTTTGAGTACGACGCGCTGGGGCGCATCACCGCTGAACGGGGCCCGCAGGGGGCGCTGGCGTGGCAGTATGACGCGACGGGCAACACCACCTCGCTGACGCTGCCGGATGGCCGCCAGCTGAAGTCGCTTTACTACGGCAGCGGCCACCTGCTGAGCATCGCGCTGGATACCCTGCCGGTCAGCGATTTCACCCGCGATGAACTGCACCGTGAAATCAGCCGCACGCAGGGGCGGCTGACCACCCGTCGCGACTATGACCGTCTGGGGCGCATCAGGCGCCGCGACGTCTTCAGCGGCAATGCCCGGCGCCCGGCCCCGCGCCTCTGGTCCTCGCGGCTGGAGTATGACTACCGCAATAACCTGGTGCGCGACGAACGTGACGACAATCCGTTCAGCCACAGCCGCTGGCAGTACGACGATGCCGGATATCTGCTGACGCAGGAAGGGTCGCTGGCCGCTCCGGAACAGTGGCGCCGGGATGCGGCGGGCAATCCGCTGGACCACAACGCAGACCCGGGCATGAGCATCCGCCATAACCGGGTCACGCAGCTGAACGGCATCCGCTGGCGCCACGACGTACACGGCCGCACGGTGGAGAAGGACAACGGCCAGATGCGCTGGCACTACCGCTACGACGGCGAACATCGTCTGACGGAGGTGCTGAGCGAACCGCATGACCACTACCGGGCGCGCACCCGGGTCAGTTTTGCTTACGACCCGCTGGGCAGGCGCATCAGTAAAACCGTCAGTCAGCAGCTGAACGGGCAGGCGGCGGGCAAAAGCGTCACCACCCGTTTTATCTGGGAAGGATTCCGGCTGCTGCAGGAGATTCAGCACGGGGTGCCGCTGACCTATGTCTACAGCGACCCGCACAGCTATGAGCCGCTGGCGCGTATTGACGGGGTGCGGGACCCGGAGATTTACTGGTTTCACAACCAGGTGAACGGCATGCCGGAGCGGCTGACCGATGCGGAAGGCGGGCTGCGCTGGGAAGGACACAACAGCGCCTGGGGCAAACTGCTGCGTGAAACCTCGTCCCTGCGCGGCACGGGGTATGCGCAGAATCTGAGGATGCAGGGGCAGTACCTCGACAGGGAAACCGGGCTTCATTATAATCTGTTCAGATATTTTGACCCGGATTGTGCAGGGTTTACCCAGCCGGATCCGATCGGGCTGGC
>NZ_JAHXPU010000025.1:0-78147 GCF_047308185.1 Pantoea sp. B65 | reverse complement strand
CTTCCTTCCGTGCTTTTTCTTCGAGCTTTTGTGCGATAGTCATGATTATGTCTCCATGTTGCGGTAAACGCTGCACCAGAGTGCTGATAAAGGCGTCAGGATTTGCCGTATCCCCAACCATTAGCATGTAGTTGAATAACGCCTCCAGCTGTTCGGATGTATTGTAATCCAGCTGCAGCAGCATGACCAGTAGCGGCTCCAGTTCTGCCATATCACGCTGACGGATATGCTTCTGCACCAGTTCCTGCGCGGCAATACGCCGGTGCCTGATAATCTCATCGTCGCTGATCGTTGTAACATCCACCAGCGGAAAATCGCCGCAGTAAAGCTGCCGCGCTGCGTTCGTGTCACTGAATGCATCCATCCAGTTCATGGAATAGGGATAAGGTGCGATTTTACCGTGATAAAACAGGACTGGGATCACCAGCGGCAGTTCCTTTGCCTTTTTATGGTTATCCAGATGCCGCTGCATCGCCGCCAGTGCATAGCGCATCAGGCGGAAGGTCATCAGCCTGTCGGGGGTGCTCTGATGCTCAATCAAACAATAAATATAGCCCTCCCCGCTGTCAGTCTGTAGCGAATAGAGAATGTCGGACTGAATGCCCCGCAGTTCACGATCGATGAAACTGCCGGATTCCAGCTGCAGTGTATTCAGGTCGCAGCGTTTCAGCAGAGCTGGCGGCAGGTGGATTTGCAGGAAATCCCGCGCGGTTTCAGTGCGGGTAAGGAATTGTTTGAAGACTGCGTCGTGCGGTGTGGGTGTGCCGGCATTCATTGCCTGTATCCTGTCGTCCGTTTGACATGGATAAATTCTATCACGGCTGTCCGCTGGTTAAAATTAAAACAGAGCATTTCTTGAGCAACAGGTAAAGCCAAATATACTCAGTTTATGTCGCGAGAAAGCAGGAACTTCACGCCAGATTATCCGTTACAGGCTGGTTATGCATAACAGCGTAATCGGCTGAAAATAATTTTTGAGGAAGAACAGACTACCTTTCAATTACAAAGATATTAATTATCCAAAAAAATATCGATATAATTCAGAAAATTTAAAATAAGTTACATGGCATCCCGGGATGCGTTAGAAATTCTGTGTCATTCCAGTAATATACAAACAAAAAGGAATGACACATGTCCCAGCCCTTCGATTTTGACAAAGCACTTAAGGCACTCCAGTCTGGCCAGGCTCTGACCGGTAAAGATGGCATCTTAACTCCATTAATCAAACAGTTAACTGAAGCGGCGCTTTCTGCGGAGCTTGACTCTCACCTGGCTCAGGACGTTGAAGCCAGCCGTAAAAATGGTTCCGGCAAAAAGACCATTAAAGCCCCGACCGGCAGCTTTGAACTGGCGACACCACGCGATCGTAATGGCACGTTTGAGCCGCAGTGAGTCAAAAAGCATCAGACCACCCTGTCCGACGAGATTGAACGCAAGATCATTCGTCTGTTTGCGCTGGGGATGAGTTACCAGGACATCAGCTGTGAGATTGAAGACCTCTATGCTTTCAGCGTTTCCACCGCCACCATCAGTGCGCTAACCGATAAAGTTATTCCCGCACATAAGCTATGGCGGCAACGTCCGCTGGAGAAGGTGTATCCCTTCGTCTGGCTGGACGTCATTCACTATAAGATCCGTGAGGATGGCCGTTACCAGAGTAAAGCCGTTTATACCGTGTTGGTGCTGAACCTGGAAGGCAAAAAGGAAGTCCGGGGTCTGTATCTGTCTGAAAGCGAAGGCGCTAACTTCTGGCTGTCAGTTCTGAGCGATCTGCAAAATCGTGGCGTGGAAGACATCCTGATAGCCTGCGTGGACGGGCTGACCGGCTTCCCGGAGGCAATAAACAGCATCTATCCGCAGACAGAGGTACAGTTGTGTGTCATTCACCAGATACGTAACTCGATTAAATACGTCGCGTCAAAGCACCATAAAGCGTTTATGGCCGACCTGAAGCCGGTTTACCGTGCGCTGTCAAAAGAGGCGGCAGAAACAGCGCTGGATGAGCTGGAGGCGAAGTGGGGCCAGCAGTATCCGGTGGTACTCCAGTCATGGCGTCGCAAGTGGGGAAACCTGTCAGCGTACTTCCGGTATCCGGCGAATATCCGCAAAGTCATTTACACCACAAATGCCATCGAGTCAGTCCATCGTCAGTTCAGGAAGTTGACCAAAACTAAAGGCGCATTCCCAAATGAAAACAGCCTGCTGAAGTTACTTTATCTGGGACTGTTGAACGCACAGGAGAAATGGACAATGTCGATTCAGAGCTGGAATTTGACATTGTCGCAGCTAGCCATTTATTTCGACGGGCGGCTGAATAATATGATGACGCTGTAGAGTTTTTAACGTGACACAGAATTCTGAACGCTCTCCATGAGCCATCAAAATCATCATCAGACAAAAACAATTGAAGAATTTATGTCCCCTCTGTAACGCCAGTACGCCTATTTCCCCGTTTGTGAAAGTTCGCGATGATGCGCCTCCGGTAAGTTCCGGCCATAACGCATAAAGGTTACGTCCAGCTATTTGGCTTGCCTTTCTTCATTTGCAGTTCTTCCACAAGGGTATGTTATGCAAAATAAAAGCGCTCTGCTTTTACTCGCACTGTCTGTCGCCGTTTTCGGCGTAATCACCACCGAAATTGCCATCATTGGCCTGTTACCAAAACTGGTCTCACAGCTGCATGTGACGCCAACGCAGGTAGGCTTCCTCGTCAGTATTTACGCCATCATCGTAGCCATCACCGGCCCGTTTATTACCCTGATGCTGTCAGGTTTTAATAAAAAAGCGGTGCTGCTGAGCATTCTTGTGGTGTTCATTATTTCCAACCTGATCTATGCCACAACAGACGTTTTTAATCTGATGCTGCTATTCCGCATTCTGCCGGCGCTGGCACATGCCGTTTTCTTCGCCGTTGCGCTGGTCGTTGCCGCCAGCTCGGTCCCCAAAGAAAAAGCCGCCGGTGCGGCCGCAAAGGTATTTGCCGGCGTCGCGATAGGTCTGGTGCTGGGCGTTCCGCTGAGTTCACTCATCGCGGATCATCTTTCGCTGGCGGCAGCGTTCTACTTCGGCGCCGCTGCCTGCGTGGTGGCCTTCGTTGGCGTCATGCTTTTCATGCCTTCAATGCCGGCGAAAAATAAAGTGTCTTATGCCAGCCAGGTTTCTGTGCTGCGCAATGGCAAGCTGTGGCTGACCATCTCCACCGTTACGCTGGTTTTTGCCGCGATGTTCTCCGGCTTCAGTTACGTTGCAGATTATCTGGCGCGGGTGACGCATCTCAGCAATAACGCCATCAGCGCAATGCTCATCCTGTTTGGCCTGTGTGGTTTCACCGGTAACTTTGTCTTCAGCAGCTTCCTGCAGAAAAACGTCGTGAAAACCACCCATGTTTATCCGCTGCTTTACACGCTGGTTTTCCTGCTGGTCTGGTTGCTGGGCTTTTCGCCGCTGGCGATGTGTCTGCTTACCGTATTCTGGGGTGCATTTCACTCATCGGGGCTGGTTGTCAGCCAGACCTGGCTGATGCGTGAAGCCAGCGAGGCGCCTGAGTTTGCCAACAGCCTGTACATGTCATTTTCTAATCTGGGGATCACCCTTGGCTCGCTCACGGGCGGATGGTTTATTGCCCGCCTCGGTACGCATTCCGTGGTTCTCAGCAGCGTGATTTTTGCCCTGCTGGCGTTTGCCAGCATCGTCATCAGGCACCGCTCTGATAGTAAAACGGCACGTGTAGCTGAAGAACAGGCGTAAGCACTGCAGCATTAATGTAGAACTTATGGAACATCTGTTCGGAACAGACAGGTATTCCATAACCCGCTCACGGCACCCATCATGGAGTATCTACTGAAAGGAGCAAAATATGGACAAATTGTTTACCTCATACCGTCTCGGTGACATCACGCTGAACAACCGGGTGGTGATGGCACCAATGACGCGTTCACGGGCAAGGGCGGGAGATACCGCTGACGAGCTGACGGCGAAGTACTATCAGCAGCGGGCCTCGGCGGGCCTGATTATCACCGAGGGGTCGCAGATTTCCGTGCAGGGGCAGGGCTATCTCTTCACGCCGGGCATTTATAATGACGAACAGGTAAAGGGCTGGGAAAAAACCACCCGTGCCGTGCACGCGGCGGGCGGCAGGATTTACCTGCAGCTCTGGCACGTCGGGCGCATCTCTCATACCAGCCTGCAGCAGAATGGCCAGCTACCCGTCAGCGCTGTCGCCGTCAGGGCAGAAAATTCGACCTGCTATGCGCGCGATGAGCAGGGAAATGCCGGTCCTGTAACGGTGTCTACGCCGCGTGCGCTGACCCCGGCAGAAATCAGCGCCGTGGTTCAGGACTACGTTAACGCGGCTAAAAATGCCATCCGCGCGGGTTTTGACGGCGTTGAAATTCATGCCGCCAACGGCTATCTGCTGGAGCAGTTCATCAACGGTGGACTGAACACCCGAACCGATGAATACGGCGGCCCGCAGCATGAAAACCGTCTGCGCTTTGTACTTGAGGTAACCGACGCGGTATTGCAGGCGATTGGCGCAGATAAAACCGGCATCCGGCTGGCGCCGTTTGGTCGTCTGTTTGATATGCACGCATTTCCGGGTGAAGAAGAGACCTGGCTGCTGCTGGCTAAAAAACTGGGCAGCCGTTCTCTGGCCTATGTGCATCTTAGCGATCAGCAGACGCTGGGTGAGCAGGCGATCCCCGACGGATTCATTGAGAAATTTCGCGCCGCCTATGACGGCACGCTGATCATTGCCGGCGGCTTTGATAAAGCGCTTGCCGAAACCTACCTGCAGCAGGGCAAGGTCGATCTGATTGCATTCGGGCGGCCTTATATTGCCAACCCGGATCTGGTGGAAAGGATGGCTAACGGCTGGCCACTTAGTGAAGTCAACCGGGCCACCATGTACGGTGGATCGGAAGAAGGCTATACCGACTACCCTGCGTACAAAGAGCCGGCCTGATTAGTCGAGCGCGCCGTCTTCTGCCGCCTGAACCAGCGTGTCCACGACATAGCGGATTTTAGGCAGCAGCTGACGGCTTTTTGGCCAGAGCGCGCTGATGGGCATCTCTCCGCCGGAGTGGCCCGGCAGAACTTCCTGCAGTTCGCCGCTTGCCAGATAGTTACCGACCAGCCATATCGGCAGCTGCGACAGACCACATCCCGCCAGGGTGGCGGCAAGCATCGCATCACCGTCGGCAAATTCATGGGTCGGCGGCGGTATGAACCGCGTTATCTGTCCCTCCGCGTCCTTCAGCAGCCAGGAAATAGGCTGATTGCGCCGAAACCCGACCACGCACTGGTGTTCGCTTAAATCGTCCGCCGTGACCGGCTCGCCATGATAAAGCAGATAGTCGGGTGAGGCGCAGATCACCAGTTTCTGGGTGGTCAGCCTTCGGGCGACCAGACCGCTGCTGTCGGCCAGCTCACCAATGCGGATAACCAGATCAATGCCTTCCTCAATAAGATCGACAAACCGCTCGCTGAAGGTCACCGTCAGGGCGAGCTCAGGATATTTTCGCGTAATCTGCAGCAGGACGGGTAATATACGCTGCCGCCCGAAGGCGGCGGGTAAATCCACTCTGAGTCTGCCGGCAGGCTGGCAGATATGGGACGTCAGCTCGGCCTCCGCCTGCTCCAGAATATCGATGGCGTTCTGGCAGCTGTCAAGAAATCGCTCTCCGTCCGGAGTCAGGCTAAGCCGGCGCGTTGAACGCTGAAAAAGCTTAAGGCCGAGGCGGTCCTCAAGCCGGCTGACGCTTTTGCCTACCGCGGATTTGGTCAGCCCCAGACGCTCAGCGGCAGCGGTAAAGCTGCCCTGCTGAGCCGTGGTTACAAAAGCGGTGATCCCGCCCAGGTGATCGGTTTTTCTCATGGTTATCTTAATGTCTCAGACAGGCTTGCATGCCTTATTGTCATATAACGTCCGGGCGCTTCATCAAGAAATAGACTTAGCACGCGCAGGCGGTTTTCCGCAAAAGCTTCCCGGAACACCTTATCAGGATTGGGCATGCGCAGTGTTTTCTGCAAAAAAGTGAATACGGCATGGTGTTCCCTGTCAAACTTCACCGTCGTGCGGTATTCCGACAGCGCACCGCCCACCAGAGCTTCCTGACCGGGCACCTGATAACTGATATCCATATTAACTTCGGCTTGCTCGTCAGGCAGAGGGATGACATCGATCCGGCGGATAAAGTGTGCGCTCCTTTCATACGGCAGGTCGTGCAGCCAGCGCGTCATTTCCGCTTTCCCCTTTGCAAGCAGGTGAGCGCCCGCATGTACCAGCATGACATCCTCTGAAAATAGAGCGCTATGAAGGCCAGCTTCTTCTGTTTTCCCTTCAAAAACGGCAAACCAGCGGTGGGCAATGTCACAGGCCGCATGATAGCGCGCTTGTGTTATCTCTTGTTCAGTCATCAGGTCTCCGGGCTGGATTGATTAAGCACAGATGCAGGTGGAACGCGGTGAACACGGCCCCCGGCCCTAAGATACACCTGCCATCGCCTGATGATTGTTGAATCTATATCTACACAAATCCGAATGAAAGCGGATTTATCATGACAGAGAAAACAATCATAGTGATTTCCGAACTTACTGTTTCGCCACGTAACCACTGAAACGAGGCTGAGGAAATCCTGATGAAAGACGCGAACATCCCCCTGTCACTGCTGGATCTGGCGCCGATTACCGAAGGCCACAACCTGGCTGACGCTATCCGCAACAGCGTTCGTCTTGCCAGAGCGGCTGAAGACGCTGGTTATTATCGCTTCTGGATGGCCGAACATCACAATATGGTGGATATCGCCAGCGCCGCCACAACGGTGATCCTGAGCCACATTGGTGCCCGCACCGATAAAATCCGCATCGGCTCGGGCGGTATCATGCTGCCAAATCACGCGCCGCTCGTCGTCGCTGAGCAGTTTGGTACGCTTGAAACCCTTTATCCGGGCCGCGTGGATCTGGGGCTGGGACGCGCGCCCGGTACCGATCAGGAAACGCTGCTGGCGCTGCGGCGTGAGAGCCGGGCAAAAGGGCTGGACTTCCCCGACATGCTGGAAGAGCTGCAGCATTTTCTGGCCGAGCCGCGTCCCGGCCAGCGCGTGACGGCAGTACCGGGCGCCGGACTCCGTATTCCGCTCTGGCTGCTGGGTTCCAGCACTTTCAGCGCTCAGCTGGCCGCACAGAAAGGCCTGCCGCTGGTTTTCGCCTCTCACTTTGCGCCCGACGCCATGCTGGCGGCCATCGACACCTATCGGGCAGGATTTAAGCCGTCAGAAACCCTCAATGAGCCCTACGTAATGGTGTGCGTAAACATTGTGGCGGCGGAAACGCAGAAAGAGGCAGACCGGCTGGCCACCACAGAATTGCAGAAGTTCGTCAACCTGGGACGCGGCGTTGAGATGAAGCTGCCAAAACCCGTTGATAACATGAATGCGCTATGGCATCAGGCTGAGGCGCAGCGGGTGCTGACTCAGTTACGCGAATCGATATGGGGCACGCCTGACGTGGTGCGTGCCGGACTTCAGGATCTGGTGCGCCGCACCGGCGCAGACGAAATCATGGTGAATTCCTGGATCCATGACGCCGATGCACGTATCCGTTCGCATCAGCTGATCGCGGGCTGCTGGAATAGCTGAGGAGAAGCGATGAAACAGCTTTTTACCGGTCTGAATCGCCACGGATAGCCCAGACACATCGGAGCCGTGGGAAATACAGGACGGGAACGTCTACCGGGGGAACTATCCAGCCTTACCTTGAAGCTAAAACGTCACTGACGTTCATGCGGAATCTAACGGCTTCACTAATAAGTAGCAACCAGCGTCAGGTCCGCGCTGAGCGCAGGTTGTGTGAAAACAACTGATCACTCTTTGGTCTAAGCAATGGTTTTATATGATCAGCCATTCTTTATAAACCCATGCGACAGACTGAATTTTTCATTAAAATTAAAAACATACGAATAAACACCGCGGGTGCCGACATGACCCATCACATTAAAGGACAAGGCAGACATCAGGTGACATTGCTCCCTGATGCGCTGGATGATTTTGTCACTGAAGATAACCCAGTCAGAGTGGTTGATATATTTGTAGATGGGTTACAGCTTGATTCTCCTGGCTTCAGAAGAGTTGATGCAAAGCCAACCGGACGGCCCGGATATCACCCCGCAACCATGCTGAAGCTGTAGTGAGCAGAGTCGTAACCGACTCTTAGTGCCTGCAGGTCAAGCATGGCAACGCAATCGCCCACAGAACGGCAACCCATAAAACACTTAAAATGAGTATGCCCGCGCCTGGTCGCAGGAGAAGGGAGAGTGAAAAAGTGTTGGAGAATGCATACGAGCCCCACAAGATATGTTATACCATAACACTAAGTCAGCAGAGTACTGATTGTTAAGAAGGGTCAGCGCGAGGATATGTGACGGAATGTTACAATCATCTTTTGCTTTTTCTGATGAGTCCCGTTTTCTTTATTTGCGACCTGTACAGGGTAGTGAAGGTCCGAGGGTCACGGTGTCAATTATTCGATGCTTAGCAAAGCTGACGTTTGCCGCGAGCGAATAGCACATTGATGTCAGGCCACAGTGAAGGATTGTCGTAGCGTTTTGCGTTCCGGATAACCACATGAAAATTCATAATATTATCGTTGCATCCCTGGCAGTGACCTCATTCAGTGCTCTGGCATTTAAATCTGAACCCTCCACGACGGCCACGCTCTCCGCGAATCAACTCAATGCGATTGAAACCAGTTTTTTTAAAGGTTTTAACATCAGCCACTCAGGCGCATCGCTCGCCGGAACCTGTAGTGCATCTCCGGTGACGGGCTGCAGTTGCGCGTTCTGCACCATGCTTCGAAGCCATCAGAACTAAACGTGCAGAGAGCAACCAATTCGCTATTAGGGCACCGATTGCTAAGTTGAAAACGGTGGCAAAATAGCCACTCTCATTTTTAGATGAGTATCCGAAAAATAACGTTACCGCATTTTTAATGCTCCAGCATTGGGCATGACGAGCGTTTTACGTCTGTTAGGGGATTTTGCCCGGTTCGACGACGTCAGATTATGTTTTTTAAATCAGGAACCTTTATGCAGCCTTCTGCTCAGCGTGATATTCCCACCCAGGATCTGCGGCTACGCTCTCGCTTATTGTGGTGCAGAGCCTTTATTTGCATGGCGCTCGGTGCCATTGCTATCGTTTTTTTTATCGTTGAGCTGCTCGATAAACAAAGTATCTGGATGACATTTATCAGACCGCTGGTGGCGTCAGGTTTACTGTCGCTTGCGGTGGTGGAAAATGCTTTGCGGGCCTATTCCTTCCCGACACTTTCTGAAGCGAAAAATGACGCTGAAACTGCGGATAAAAAGAACAAGGAAAAAACGAACTGGTTTATCAGAATAGACCGGGGTATTTCCCACTGGGAACCGCACCTTCTCCATCTCGGGCTGACCGGCGGATGTGCGATCATCGCCCTTTATCTCGTCAGCGCTAATCTCTCAACAGCAACGATTCTCACCCCGCCTGAAGGCGGATTGATTCCCGCCGGATCGGTGCTGCTGGCGAGTTGTTTCATTTTATTGGTTTGCGAACGCACACTCAGTTTCCGCAAGATGAGAAGCTGGCCGCACCAGTCGGCCATTATTGGGCTTATGCGAGCGTTACTGAGTATTTTTTTGCTGATATCCTCCGCCATCGGCCTCTCAACGCTTTCCCTGACAATAGCATTCTGGATAGTCAGGCTGGCCAGCCTGATTGTTTTACTGATTGCGCTGGAATTTATCCTTCGCACACTGCTCGCCGCCTGTGTTTTACCGAATTCTGACAAGAATCAGCCATTCCTGACCCAAAGTCTGATTGCTGAACAGTATCGCTGGCCTCTGCATCCTTTACTTATGCTGCGCAAAAAAATCATGCAGCATTTTGGAGTGGACGTAGGAAAGATTCAGGCCTTCCGGTTGATGGGAAAAATCTTTCCGCCTGTACTTTGCGGGGTTGCGCTCGTCGGATGGTTAGTCAGTGGTCTTCACGAAATATCCCCCAGTCAGCGCGGCGTTTATGAACGCTTTGGACGCCCTGTCGCCGTTCTTCCCTCCGGACTGCACGTCGGCCTCCCCTGGCCTTTTGGTCGGGTAATATCGGTAGATTTTGGTGCTGTGCATGAATTACAGCTGAGCGAAAAAAGGCCTGAAGAGAATGCAAATCAGAAGATCCCCGATACCATTGAAGGTCCGGCACCGCAGGAAAGCTGGCGCCTGTGGGACAACACCCATACGACCGATCAGGAACAGGTTATTGCAAGTGCAGTAAATGACAAGCAAAGCTTTCAGATTGTGAATATGGACATTCGTCTCATCTGGCGCGTAGGTTTGCAGGACCAGGACGCAATGAACAGCCTGTATCAGACGAACGATCTGCCCACCACAATCCAGCGTATTGCTCGCCAGGTTATGACCCAATACTTCGCCCATCAGCAGCTGGATGCCCTGCTCAATGAGCAACGCGCATCCATGTCCGCGGCCATGAATGCCGCAATACAGAAACGCCTGGACAATATTAATACTGGTGTCGAACTGCTTTATACCCGCGTCGAGTCGATTCACCCACCAGCCGGAGCGGCTAATGCCTACCATGGAGTACAGGCCGCTCAAATTGCAGCCAATACCCGGATTGCCAAAGA
This sequence comes from Pantoea sp. B65, assembly GCF_047308185.1. Lineage (NCBI taxonomy): Bacteria > Pseudomonadati > Pseudomonadota > Gammaproteobacteria > Enterobacterales > Erwiniaceae > Pantoea > Pantoea sp. B65. The sequence continues at coordinate 67,476 of NZ_JAHXPU010000025.1, read as the reverse complement.
GAAAGGATATGCCGCATCACAGGGGGAAGCGGCGCGGCAAAAAGCCGCAACGACAATCAATGGTGCACAAGCCACTGCGGGCGAACGGATGGCTCAGGCAAACATCGCCCTGACCCGCTATAGCGCGGAATATCATGCCTGGCGTCTTAATCCTGAAGCCTATATTAACGAGCAACGTTACCAGACTTACAGCAAAGCGCTGACGCGAACGCCATTGCTGATCCTGGACAGTCAGATTGCGCAAGGGAATGAATCCATGCTCGATTTACGTCAGTTTTCCCAGCCATCACGGTAGCACTGCAGAAAAGGTTATCTAAGAATGAAAATCCGCACTATTTCAACCCTTGCAGACGGTGACAAGGTTGGTTTAACCCCGATAGTCACGCCACCACGGGCCTCGCGTGGGGCCCCACGCTGGTTACGCTATAGCATTGCCGCACTACTGGTTATTCTGGCGCTACTCACCGCTTGCCTTGTACAGGTTCACGCGGGTAGTGCGACGATCATTACTCGCTTTGGCAGTCCGGTCCGCGTTCTGCTGTCACCCGGTCTGGCATGGCGTCTCCCTGCCCCTTTTGAAACGCCTGTAGAAGTGGATCTGCGCACTCTCTCGACCTCCAGCGGTTTACAGGATGTCGGTACCCGCGACGGTTTACGTGTTATTGTTCAGGCCTGGGCTATCTGGAAAGTCAGCCCGCAACAACCCCATGTGCTGCGGTTTATCCGCGCCGTACAAAACCAGCCTGAAGAAGCCGCTCGCCAGATCAGAACCTTCATTGGCTCGGCTCTGGAAACCACAACCAGTAACTATGCGCTTTCCGAGATCGTCAATACCGATGCCGGAAAGGTAAAAATTCCGCAGTTAGAAGCGCAAATCAAGAGCCAACTGAAAGCACAACTGCTCAATAGCTATGGCATTGACCTGATCGACGTCGGGATTGAACGCCTGACGCTGCCTGCGGTGACGCTAAATGCCACGGTTGACAGAATGCGGGCAGAGCGTGAAACCATCGCGACAGAGCGTACGGCAGAAGGAAACCGGCTGGCAGCTGAGATTCGTTCCAGAGCCGATAAAGACGCCCGTATTACCGAGGCCGACGCGTCAGTGACGGCCGCCACCATTACCGCGCAAGCGCAACAAGATTCTGCGGCAATTTATGCCAAAGCGTATGCACTGGATCCGCAGCTTTACAACTTATTGCGCTCTCTGGATACGCTTAATGCAGTGGTGAATAAAAGTACGCGTATTGTCCTCAGTACCGATGCGGCGCCGTTTAAAGCCCTGGTGCAAAAACCCGAAGACGGGCAGAAGGCCAATCCATGAGAAAACAATCTCTGGCCCTTAGCCCGTGGGGGCAGTCATACCGTATTGCTTTTTTCGGTCTGTATGCCGCCACGCTGCTCGCCGCGCTGGCATGGGTGGTTTCCAGTTTTCATCAGGTCACCCCCGATACGCAGGCTATTGTGTTCCGTTTCGGTAAACCGGTAAAAGTGGAAAGTTCCGGGATGCTATTCGCGTGGCCCAATCCGGTCGATCGCGTTGAAATCATTCCAGGCCCGGCCCGCATTCTGCAACAGGATGTTTTACCTTTACAGCGACGCGAGCAACAGAAGCTGCTGACGGGCGATCAATATTCCCGCGACGCTGGTGCGGGCGCAGGTTATCTGTTAACCGGTGACGCTGGTATCGTTCAGCTCAATATACAGGTGTTCTACCGCATCAGTTCGCCGCTGAACTACGTGCTCCAGAAACAGCATATCGCTCCCCTGATCGACAGACTTGCGCAACGGGCGGCAACGCTTGTCAGTGCTGGACGCGATCTGGATACCATCCTGGTGGCTCGTCCAGAAATGCTGCAAAACGACAGTCATGCCGCACAGGAACGCTCACGACTGCGCAGCGATTTGAAACAGATTATGAGCCAGGATCTGCAAAAGCTAAAAGGTGATGGCAATGACCCCGGCATCACCATCAAACGTATTGATATTGCCTCGTCACTGCCTGATAGCGCTGTCGATGCCTTTAACGCCGTCCTGACTGCCAGCCAAAAGGCTGAGCAGACAATCGCCCAGGCCCAGAAGGATGCCACACTTCGCTTGCAAAAAGCACAGCAGCAGTCTGATGGTGTCATTCAGCAGGCACAAGCCGATGGACAGGAAATGCGAGCGCAGGCGGAAGTGGCTACGCAAACCATGACGAAACTTGCGCAGGCGCGTGCAACAGGAACCGATGCAGGAATGCTGTCACGTCTCTGGCAGGAAAATATCACCAAAATTCTGTCTCATGCCGGGCAGGTGATTACGGTGAGTCCGACAGATAAAGGCAAGCTCATTTTGCCGGGTCCGGCACCACAAACCGATGAATCATCTGCATTACAAATGTTCGGGGGAATACCATGAGTCATCAGTGCAGCCATGATCATATGCATCCGGACTTCAGCCAGGGACTGCTGACACCGGAAGAGCAGCGGAAAATGACCGTCCAGTTAACCCTGGCCATGACCACTATTGGGCTGATCCTGCTAAGCTTACTCTGGCGAGCCATTGCACCAGAACAGACCGCTATCAGCGACTTGCTTGCGGGTGCTGCCTGGCTTTTAGTCGCCATCCCTGTTTTTCGGGTGGGCTGGCACAGCCTTCGTCATCCTGATTTACACGGCGTGACGGATTTACTAATTGTACTGGCCATGCTCGGTGCCTGGGCTCTTGGGGATTTGATCACCGCCGCGTTGCTACCCGTGCTGATGATTTTCGGCCATATTCTCGAAGAGCGCAGCGTGATGGGCACACGCCAGGCGATCGCCGGGTTGACGAAACTCACCCGCAGCAAAGCGCGGCGTGTTTGTGATAACGGCTCATTCGAGTCCGTCGACAGCAGCATGATTCGTAAAGGTGACATTGTGGAGATCCGCGCCGGGGATAATGTCCCCGCAGACGGCAGAATTCTCAGTGGCTTCGCCAGTCTCGATGTGGCCTCCATTACCGGGGAGTCAGTACCACAGGAGGCCGGGCCAGGTTCACAGATTTTTGGCGGCTCCATCAACCTGAACGGTCTGCTGCACATGGAAGTGATGCACGCCGGCGAGCAGTCCACGCTGGGTAAAGTGATCGCCCTGATGAAAGATGCCGAACAGGCAAAACCCCCTATTACGCGTTTGCTGGAACGTTATGCGTCGCACTATCTGGTGCTGGTATTGCTGATCGCCGCCAGCACCTGGTTTTTCACCTGGGACAGCCAGGCAATGCTGGCCGTGCTGGTTGCGGCCTGCCCATGTGCACTCGTGCTTTCCGCTCCAGCAACGGCCATGGCCGGGATTGCTGTTGCAGCACGTCATGGCATTCTGATCCGTAATGCTGCGTTTCTGGAAGAGCTGGCAGACGTTGATGCGCTGATCATCGATAAAACCGGCACGCTGACACAAGGGCGGCTGAAACTGGTCGATGCCGTACTGGCTCCGGACTGTCACTATGACCGCGTTTTACAGCTTGCCGCCACACTCGGTGCGACCAGTAATCATCCGGTAAGCCATGCGCTGGCTGAATATGTCGCTCCGGAAAAACGGCTTCCGCTGCAGGCTGTCGAGGAGAAACAGGGGCTCGGTATCGTGGCCCGGACAGATACGGGCACCGCGCTTCTCGGGCGAGCCGATCTTTTTACTGAATATGGCGTCAGCACCCTGCCCCCGCCCGATCATCAGGGTCCTGTCGTCGGTATTGCGCACCACGGTCAGTTCCTCGGCTGGTTGCTGCTGGCGGACACGCTGCGCCCGGAGGCACCCGAAGCGCTTCAGGAATTGCAGCAAATGGGGATTGAAAAGCAGTTGCTGCTGACCGGCGATCGACTGCCAGCCGCCACCAGCGTTGCGAATGCGCTCGGAATTCGGGACGTGATTGCGCAAGCGTTGCCCGCGACCAAACTGCAGGAGGTGCAAAAGGCGGTGAACGAAGGCTGGAACCCGCTAGTGGTCGGTGATGGTATCAATGATGCGCTGGCGTTGAAAGCCGGCGCGGTCGGCATGGCAATGGGTGCCAACGGTGCTGATATCGCACTGGTTTCAGCGGATGTCGTGCTTACCGGGAGTGACCTGCGTCGTATAGCTTCGGCCATCCGGTTGAGCCGAAAATGCCGCAAAACGCTGATGGTCAATGTGTTTATCGGCCTTGGCTGGACGATCATGATCGTCGCCGCCGCAGCGCTCGGCTGGCTCGGAGGGGCTGGCGCACTTGTCGCGGCGTTGCTCCACAACCTGAGCACATTGATGGTTCTGGGGAATACAGGACGACTGCTGCAATTTGACGAAACCCACTGAGACAAAACCCCGGCATGATTGCTCATGCCGGGGTGACGATAGACTGTAAGCCCTGTTCTCTACGCTCCAGGTGAAAAAAGAGGCAGGACAGTATCTGCGTGACTACCCACGATCATCCGTCAGCCCCAGGAAGCCTGAATCGCCTCCATCACTTCCCCCAAATACGGCGCGCAGCACGAGTGCAACAGTAATTTGTCTGCGCCGTTCGGCAGTTCCAGTTGCAGGCGTTTAAAATCAGCGTTCGTCATAAATGGATTCTTTAGCAATAGTGAAATTTTCAGGAAATCCAGCATTCACACAGGTGATAAACAAATTAAAAGGTCTCTGTTGCCGTTGCTCAAAAGTTAGCTAAGCCGTATCGGTGATGTCGGTGACAGCGAACACCCATACAAAAAATTACAAACTGACGCCATTTGCAACAAAGCACAAATATGTGTTATGTTATTACATAACAAACAGCAATATGTGCAGTTTCATGAATAACAATCACCCTTATCCGATCCCCGTTCTTGATGCAAAAAATGTGAGTATCTCCACGGGTAATCACACGCTGGTCAGCGAGTTTAGCTTTCGTCTGTTCGAAGGCGAACGGGTCTGTATCATCGGTTCATCAGGTTCGGGTAAATCCCTGACCGCAAAAGCTATCATCGGCATACTTCCTGCAGAGTTAACATTTCAGGGAAGTATCCGCATTAACGGTGCCAGTGTTGGCGGGGTTCACCCGTCCCGACGGCCTGAACACGCACTGGTTTCTGCCATCTTTCAGGACTCGTCCACCGCGCTTAATCCGTTAATGCCGGTAGGTCGCCAGCTTGCTCTGGCCCTGAAAACGGGTGATAGCGCAAAACTGTCGTCCTTACTGGATGCGTTCCAGCTGGGCGATATTCCCCAGTTACTCTCACGATACCCTGCTGAGCTTTCCGGCGGACAGCGTCAGCGCATCTGTATTGCGCTGGCGCTGATGGCGAATAACCGTTTGCTGATTGCTGATGAACCGACGACTGCGCTGGATGTGATTAGCCAGCAGCAAGTTCTGCAGGTATTAGGTCATCGTACAGCACTGAGCTCCCCCCCTGCGCTACTCTTCATTACTCACGATATCGCCGTTGCCACTCAACTGTGCGAGCGAGGTATCGTGATGGAAAAAGGCCAGATTGTGGAATGCGGCACAATGGCCCGGCTCCTGAATGCGCCTGAACATCCCTATACCCACAAACTGGTACAGGCGGCACGAGCCGCTGAACAGGCATTGATAACACATTCCAGTGAGGCACTTGCCGGATGAGTACGAAATTACGAACGGCATCCCATCATTTCATTCAGGTCGACAGGATTTCCCGCTACCGCAACCGGCCGGCATTACTCTGGCAGAAGGCCACCTCCGGAAACGCCATCCTTGAAGATTTTTCATTAACACTGCACCAGCATGAACGCGTGGGCCTGCTCGGATGTTCGGGCTGCGGAAAATCAACGTTGCTAAAAGCTATCCTGGCTCTCGACGCTGTGGATGACGGAGTGGTGTATTGCGATGGAAATGTGGTAAGGCCGGGTTCTGCCCGCACATTACGCTGGTATCGCCGCCAGGTTCAGTACCTTCCTCAGGAGCCCGCCAGCACCCTGCCTCCGGCAATGCGTGTCAGAGATATCCTCAACGAGCCGCTAAGACATTTAGGCTGCAACCGTAACGCATCACCCAATCTTGCCGCAGCGCTTGAACAGGTGGAGCTCAGCCCGAAGATCCTCGACCAGCGTGCAGGCTCGCTTTCCGGCGGCCAGGCCCAGCGGGTCGCGCTGGCAAGGGCTCTGATCATTCAGCCCGATTTTCTGCTGGCTGATGAGCCAGTAAGTGGCCTTGACCTTCCTCTACGTGAGCAAATCAAATCGCTACTTTTGCGAATAACAGAAGAAAACCGGATGGGACTACTGATCGTCTCTCATGACATCTCGATGCTGGCAGGGTTATGCGACAGAACGTTGGTAATGGAGTGCGGGAAAATCATTGAAGATCGCCCAACGCTGCAAATGCTGCATTTTCCCCATCATCCACATACGCGCCAGCTTCTGGACGCGGTACCGGGTCTTGTTTCTCATGTCCCTTCCCGGACACATGGCTGAATACACTTTAAACGAACGCCTTTAACCATGACTGAATTGACTTCAGGGAAGAAAGCACACACCTCTCCCCCGTTACTGCTGGCCAGCCAGTTTATCTTCAATACCGGATTTTATGCGGTTGTCCCTTTTCTCGCCCTTTTTCTGCGCGATGACATGCTGTTGTCAGGCGCAGCGATTGGCCGGGTGCCCAGCCTCAGAATCTTTTCGCAACAGGGAATGTTTCTGGTGGGCGGTGCGCTTACTGACAGGTTCGGCGGGCGCGCCATCATACTCTGCAGCTGCCTGATCCGAATCAGCGGATACCTGTTGCTCGCCACCAGCGCCTCGTTATGGGGAGTCATCCTGGGAACCTGCCTGACAGCTATTGGCGGCGTAGCCGTTCTGACAGGACATTTTGTCTTGGGCGAGCTACTGGATCACGCACTCATCCCCTCTTCGCTGGCTTTTGTGCCATGGCTGATGATGGCCTGCATTCCGTTATGCCGCGCCGTGGCCATGCTGTTTATTTTACGAACGTTTAAAACCACCTCTGCAAATCAATAAGGATACATAGATGAATATGGGTAAAACCTTCTGGCCTGTTTATGGGCTCCTGTCAGCCACCTTATTACTCACCGGCTGTTTTAATGAACCGCAAGATAAATCGCTCAGTACCAGCGAGGGCAGAATTAAAGTGGCGCACCTTCTGCCGCCCCGTTCCGGCCTGACACCGCTCAGTGATGATGCGTTCAAATTATCGCGCTGGAGCACGGCTGAAACGCTGGTCGTACTCAACAGTGCCGGTGACGCGCAGCCAGCGCTGTCGACGAAATGGCAACAAATCAATGATACGACCTGGCGCTTTGAACTGCGCCCGAACGTCAGGTTTCATGACGATACTCCGCTGACTGCGCAGGTGGTTGTAAATGCCCTGAGCGTCGCCGCCAGCGCCACGCCAAAACCTCGTATTCTTGATGGTGTAAAACTCACGGCAAAAGCAGAAGGTGAAAGTTCTGTTCTGGTCACCACTGAAAAAAGGGATCCCCTTCTGCCTCAGCGACTTTCCAGCCCTCAACTGGCGATTTTGTCCCTGAATGCTTACCAGGAAAATGGCGTGGTAAATCCGGTTAATACGGGGACCGGGCCATTTATCCTGCGCAGCGTGGATGGCACCAGCAGTGCATCACTTGATCGTTTTGAAGGTTACTGGGGTGAGAAGGCGAAAGCCAGCGGCATTGACGCAAGTTTTGTTCCGGATGGCGCCGCTCGCGCTGCCGCATTACGTACCGGTACGGCGGATATTATTGAGGCGATTCCCGTGTCTCAGGCCCCGCTTCTGGAACAATCACTGGTTCATGAAGTGCCCATGCCGAGAACCAATACGCTTTATCTCAACACGGCTCAGGGCGTCATGAAAGATCCTGCGATGCGTGCCGCAGTCCGTGACGCGATTAACCGTCAGCAACTCGTCGATAATGTCTATGAGAAACGTGCAGACGTTGCGCAGGGACTGCTTGGCCCGGCATTATCGTGGGCAGCGCAATTACGTAAACCGGTTACAAGCCCGGCTACCCCGGGGATACCAGGCGGAGCCACAATTACTCTGGCGACGTTCAGCGATCGCGCGGAATTGCCAGAAGTCGCGGTTTACCTGGCACAACAGCTCAGCGCTGCCGGGTTTACCGTGAAACAAGTGGTTCGTGAATATGCTCAGATTGAAGCTGACGCGCTGGCTGGAAAATTCGATGCATTTATTCTTTCGAGGGCAACCGTCCTGGATTCCGGTGACCCGGTAGCCTACATGTATAGCGATTTTTCCTGCGAAGGTTCGTTCAATATTTCTCAGTTATGTCGCCCTGAAATTGATGCTGCGCTGAAAAAAGCCGGTGAAACACCTGCCGGTGAAGCCCGTCGTCAGGCCATCATGGACGCTGAAAACCTGATCCTTGCCAGTGATGCTGCCATTCCAATGTTGCATGAACGTGTTATTCAGGGGGAAAGCGCGGCTCTGAAAAATGCGCTACGTGACCCTCGCGAGCGCACGCTCATCAACAGCCAGACGCAGTTAGTCACCAGCGAACAGAATACTGCTTCGCAGTAAGTAAAGAGGCTATTGATCGATGAGCGAATCGCTGTACTGCAGGACCTGCGCCAGGATTCAGCGGGCGAGTTACCTGCCTCATGGCTTAATGATGACGTTGGTGTCGCGAGTCATTACGTTGACGGGCATCATCGTACTAATAGGGATGCTACCCTGGCTTTCAGGTACGGATCCGGCAATGGCGTTACTGCGCGCGCGTTCCGCTGAACAAGAAGCGACGCCGGAAGCGCTGGCAGCGATTCGCCAGTCACTGGGGCTCGATCAGGGTCCCGTGCAATTGCTGATTAACTGGCTCAGTGGCCTTTTACAAGGAGACGCCGGAAACGCCTGGGTTTCAGGACGTCCGGTACTGCCAGGAATGTTGCAGGCCGCGCAGGTATCACTGACGCTGATGCTGATGTCTGCCGTGGTGGCTCTGGTGCTGGCGGCAATGATTTGTCTGCCGACTTTCCGTCGCGGGCTGCATGGCCGGTCATACCGTTCGACAGGGTTTTTCGCGTCGATCTTTACCGCATTACCCGAGTTTCTTCTGGCCTCCTTTTTACTGGTCGTCGGCGCGGTCTGGCTGAAGTGGTTTCCCCCTTATGGCTGGAGCGGCCTGCACTATGCCGTACTGCCAGCGCTGGCCATGGGGATCCCGGCAGGGGGGTATCTGGGGCGAATATTCTCTGATGCTTTAGCCACAACGTTCAGCGAAAACTGGGTCATTACCTGGACCGTGTCAGGGATATCGCGCTGGCACATTATTTGTGCGGTACTTAAGCGAACATTAGCCACGGTAATGCCGTTAATCGGCCTTATTCTGGTGTCATTGACGGGTAGCGCCGTCACGGTCGAGAAAGTTTTTGCCATCCCGGGACTGGGCAGAGCAACGCTTGGGGCCGTAGTAGCACAGGATCTTCCGGCACTGCAGACCGGCATTCTCATCCTGCTGATTATCGCGTTTATGTTCGGCATTCTGGCGGCGGTGATCAGATACCTCATTCTTGGCCGGGCGTTACGCACGTCATCTCTGCCGGTGACAAATGAACCGGACGACAGCAATAGACGGATGTTGATAGTGCTGCCGGTTATCTGTGCCGTCGCGCTGGCCTTGCTTCTGCTGACCGGGTTGCCACGTGACCCGTACACGTCTGAGTTTCTGCGCCTGGCGCCGCCCTCCTCTTCACTGCCCTTCGGTGCCGACGCCATGGGGCGCGATTTACTGGCGAGAGTTGCGCACGGTACCGTGCATACCTGCATTCTGGCGCTGATTGTCTCGCTCATTTGTCTGGTTCTGGGATTAGTGATTGGCCTTTTCCCCCGAGTGTTCGTGGGGCCGACCGAGATGGCGAATGCCTTACCCCCGGTCATTGCTGGCTTGCTTGTAGTTTCAGTCAGTGGGCCCGGCAGTTCTGGCGCAGCCATTGCGATAGCGGCTGTCAGCTGGGCACCTCTGGCGACACACACCGCCGCGCTGGCAACAGAGATCCGTGCCAGATCTTACATTAGCATGCTGCCCGTTCTGGGTGCTGGCTGGCTGCGTCAGAATCTGTTCTATGTTTTTCCTGCACTTATTGGCCCTCTTTTCCGCCATGCTATGCTACGGTTACCTGGAATCGCATTGGCATTAGCATCACTGGGATTTCTTGGTCTGGGAGCATCACCGCCTGAGCCTGAATGGGGTAGAGTTCTCGCGGAAGGCATGCCTTATTTTGAACGCGCGTACTGGGTCGTTCTGGCTCCGGCGAGCGCCCTGGCCATTTTATCCATAATCGGGGTGAGTCTGGCGGGTCTAACAAGCAAAAAACCCACACGTATGCAATGAGTAGCAGTCTACGCACGGTCCACTTGCTTATAGATGTCCGACTCCCGGTTCAGCGGCGTGTGCTCCGCATACTTTGACGTCAGCACCCGGGCCAGTAGTCCCGGCCCGGCGATGCCGCGCGCGATGGCGCAGGGGCCTGCACGATGCGATCGCACGCTTTGCAGGCGTGCTTTTCCCGCACGGTACGGATAACGCGGAACGCACTGCGCAGCAACTCCAGCTGCTCTGCCGCGTCCTCACCCGGGTACGACAGCGCGCCGCCGCAGTCCGGGCAGCAGGATTCAGCCGGGGTGAGGCGTTTTTCATCGCGCGGGAGTGATTCAGGGAACGGCCTGCGCGTGCGGGTCTGCCGCAGCGGGCGCGGCGCCGGCAGGTCAATTTGCGCCATACCGACCCAGGATAATGACTCTCCCGCATCGTCGTTCTTAACGGACTGGATATCCGGTAGCATACCGGGGCATAAGTTTTGCTTCGCTGTCATTCTCATCTGTATCTGTCTGATTTGTTATCCTGCTTTCATTTCGTCCATACCCGCGCCCCGGATGGCAGCCATCATTTCTTCCGCTACTGAACCTCAACTTTGTCTTCCTTTGTCTTGGCTTCAATACTTAATTCAGCGGTAGGCCTGAGTAGCAGACCGATAGGTTCGCCAGTATCGCGGCAGAAGCCATATTCTCCTTTTCCCAGCCGCATAAGTGCAGCATCATATTTCGGCAGCAAGAGGCCTTCTCTGTCTATCTGTCATAACAGTATGGGTAGATGTTCTTCACGAATGGCGATATCTCCTTGATCACCCGTTTCCGGATCCTCCTGCAGTTGCTGTTTCATATACTCTATGTGATCAAGCACTTCCTTTCTTTCATGCCGGATAAACCGCCGGAAGAAATCCTGTTGCAAGGGGTTCATGTAATCTTCTGGCGGCATCGCCAGAATTTTTTCCCTTTCAGCACCGGTAGGTTTTGTCATGTAGCAATACCGTTAAAATTGCAATTTATTACGTTATAACATAACAACAATAATCACCGCAAAATTCAGCATTACCCCAGCCGGGCCACTTTCTTTGGCCAGGGATCGTTAAAAACCGCCCCCTGCTGCCACCCGTTAATTTCCTCTTCCGTGAGGAAAGACTGCTGCAAAGCGAGGACAAAATCGTCGATTTCTCTGCCCTCACCAATCACCGTCAGGCGACACTGACGATCACCAAACCGGCCGGGCATTTTTGCAAGTTGCTGGCGCAACGCTGTACGCTCTTCCATGGTCAGCGAATTATCAGTATGATTCAGAACACCCGCTTTCCAGTAGCTAATAAACTCAAGGTTGATGCTTCCAGCAGCCTGATTCCACAGCAATGCCAGATCATCTCTTCCCGGTAGCCAGAAAAAGCCCTTGCTGCGGTAGACCCCGGCGCCCATAAAGCGGTGGCACGTATTCCACAGTCGCTGCGGATGAAAGGGACGGTCATCTTCAATGACGCGCCAGGAAATATCATAATTTGTGTCCGGTCCATCCGGTAAAACTGAGTCGATGTCCTCCTGAAGTTCTTCGATAAGTAACGCCACCCGATGAAAATCATAATCCGGCATGGCAAGCAGCTCATCCAGCTGCAGATTCCCCCAGGGCACAGCCATAACCCCAACTTGCGGATTAAGGGGATGTATGGCTCTGCCCACCGCAGTAACAACATAGAATGGCAACCGGTCGTTTTTGGTTAGTAAAAGCTTATTACAGAACATAATTTGTTCTGCCAGCAGGCTTTCCACTCCACGGGTTCCTCTGCTGAGGTGCTCCTGAAAAGCCGGAATAAGTTTTTTCCCGCCATCGTAATCATCATTGAGCATGACAGTATCAACAAGAGACAAAAATGCCCTGAGACTCACCTGGGTATGTTCACGCAGGTAGCGGATCAGAGGAAGAGGATGACTGCTCCCTGACGTCTCTAGCAGAATTAACTCCGGCTGCCGTTTTTCGAGCAGGTCTTTCAGCGCATTATCCAGTTTCCGGATACCGCTGCTGCTGCTGATACTGTCTGCTGAAATACTCACAAAATTATTACTGACAGCATTAACAATTTCTGTTTTTGTCTCGTTATAAGGACAGCCTCATCTGTACAGTGTTGTCCAGTGGTTCAAAAAAGCCGGCGAAGAATTGTTATAAATTCACCCTTTCGCTTTCATACGAAGGCAGCTGACAAATGCGGGTGCCTTTTATTCACTAATCGAACCACGGTTCAACAGGATCGGGGTAATGTCGCCATTTTTGAGGCCCTTCAGCCATTTCGGTATCCGTTAACAGGGCAGATTCCAGCCTGTTGCGCAGTTCGGATTCATTCATTTCCATTCCAATAAAAACCAGCTCCTGCCGGGCATCACCAATACCATCCATCCAGTTAGACATGATGAATTTGAGTGATTCCGGATCCTCTGGCCAGCGTTCTTTCGGCACACTTGCCCACCACATGCCGCCCAGTCCCTGGCGCGCCACTCCACCGGCCTGCGACCAGGAGCCTGCAAACTCCGGACGACTGGCCAGCCAGAAGTACCCCTTCGATCTGACGACGCCATTCAGTTCATTGTCCATCACCTGCCAGAAACGGGCCGGATGAAAAGGCTGACGGGCACGAAATACAAAGCTGGTGATCCCGTACTCTTCTGTCTCCGGCGTATGTTCACCCCGCAATTCTTTAAGCCAGCCAGGTGCCTGAGCGGCTTGATCGAAATCGAACAGTCCGGTATTAAGTACGTTATCAAGTGGAACCTGCCCAAACTGTGAAACAACGATCCTGGCCCGTGGATTAAGCGAACGTAAAACCGCCATCAGTTTGACTTTCTGCGCTTCACTGATGAGATCAACTTTATTGAGGACCAGCACATCGCAGAATTCAATCTGATCGATCAGCAGGTCAACCACGCTCCTTTCATCGCCATCACCGAGCGATTCTCCGCGTGACTGAATGCTGTCTTCCGAGTCGTAGTCTTTCAAAAAATTGAACGCATCCACTACGGTCACCATGGTATCAAGGCGCGCGACTGTTGACAGGCTTTCGCCGTCATCTCCGGCAAAGGTAAAAGTCTCAGCCACAGGCAGAGGCTCAGAGATACCTGTGGATTCAATGACAAGCTGATCAAAACGTCCCTCTTTTGCCAGACGATTGACTTCAAGCAGGAGATCTTCCCGTAATGTGCAGCAGATACAACCGTTACTCATTTCTACCAGTTTCTCATCCGTTCGGGAGAGTTCTGCACCACCTTCCCTGACCAGAGATGCATCAATATTCACCTCTGACATATCATTTACGATAACGGCAACACGCCGACTCTCCCGGTTGTTCAGGATATGATTAAGCAGGGTTGTTTTTCCTGCACCCAAAAATCCGGACAGAACGGTCACGGGCAAACGTTTATCGCTATGAAAATTTGCACTGACTTCAGACATTAACTTACTCTCCTCCAACATTTCATTGCTATCAGTCCGGATAAAACGGGTCGTTCAGTACGACGACTTCTTCACCCTTAATGGCGTTGTAAAAGCAGCTTCGCCGCCCCGTATGGCAGGCGCCGCCATGTTGTTCAACAAGCAAAAGTACGGCATCTCCGTCGCAATCCAGACGGATATCATGTACCCGCTGAATACAGCCAGAGGTCTCGCCTTTGCGCCACCGGCTTGATCGGGAACGCGACCAGTAACAGGCTGTCGGTACGTAATGTTTCCTCAAGGGCCATCTGATTCATCCAGGCAACCATCAGCACTTCTTCTGTGTTGTATTGCTAAGCTATAGCAGCGATCAATCCATGCGAATCCCAGGATATTGACGGCTGGATTTCTTCAAGTTTGAAAACTGTACCTGCATGGGCTTTTTCCAGTAACAGAAAGATTGGCACCTCACTCTGTGATTGTTATGTTATAACGTAACAATTAAGTTTACCAGTTCTTCTTTTATTCGTCACGATTACAGCATGAGCAGGTTTGTCTGGTCCGGCTTACGAGGAGAAGATGCAGCTTTGACAACGACAGGAGGCTATGGGCGGTGAGTAATAAATCCTATTCGGTAATTTCAGGGGAAGTTGCGTTACCCCTTCCATCTGCGCAACTGCGGTGACGGTCATGTTGTAGGGCGGTAATAATTTAGCCAGTGCGGCTGCTTTACGTTCTGGTGAAATACGCTTCACGATCTGTTCCCATCTTGTCATTAGTATTTTCGATGGGGGTGACAACTATCCTGACAGAGGGGGTATTCAACCGCCTCCTTGAGGATCTCGGCTTCCATGGTTTTCTTACCCAAAAGACGCTGGAGTTCACGGATCTGTTTCATGGCGTTGTTTAATTCAGACGCTGGCACAACCTCTTCGCCGGCCGAGACCGCCGTCAGGCTGCCGTCCTGGTATTGCTTACGCCATTTAAAGACTTGATTGGCATTGACATTATGACGACAAGAGAAACGGAGCTTCCTGGCTGGAAGGTCTCCTGGACGATGGTGATCTTCTCCTGCGGAGTACGACGGCGGCGTCGCTCTGGCGACGTAAGAGCAGTACCCATGATTTCGCTTTGACCAGACTTAAACATAGCTTTAAGACTACCTCGTATTTTAAGCGGGTCAAAGTGTCTGGACCATTAGGGGGCTAATACACATTACTCGTCAAAACACTACGGTGAGCAGCTCAGTACAAATACTGCGATCTCGTAGATTTTAAAACATGATACAGATAGGAGTAACTATAACAGGAATAGCATAATCATATTTTTTAATAATATTAGACACATGCAGCTTCAATTAGTATTTTATAAACTATAGGCTTTGAAGACCTCGTCTGCTTTTATGTCTAATTAAATAATGTAAATAATTTGTTGTATTCTGTTGTTGCGGTTTTTAAAGTTAAATATGGCATATCATTTTGACGACTTAGAAGCCCTACCCAGCGGTCTTTGAACAAACAAAATAAGAGTTCCTGGAGTAAATTTTTTTAGTATTTTGTAAATGGCTACCGGCGGTAGCGGACAGTAGGAAGGGAGTACCTTTAGGCAATGCAAAATTGATTGAAACGCTTTTTTTGCATATTTCTGTGTTTCACTTGATGCTAATCTAATGCTTAGTTTGCAGTTTTATGCTTTCATATGACACTAAGATAGCCTTTGGATGACTTGGTAGCCGATGGATATGAATTCACGACAACAGAATATTTTACAACTCGTTAACGAACGCAGGACAATCAGCGTTAGCGAACTGGCTCGGATTTCGGGTGTTTCAGAAGTCACGATCCGCCAGGACCTTAACATCCTTGAAAAGCACAGTTATCTCAAACGCATTCATGGTTCAGCAGTTGCTTACGAAAGCGACGATGTTGATGCACGTATGTTGACTAACTTTCAGTTGAAAAAAGAACTTGCGGAGTATGCGGCATCTCAGGTTAATGATGGGGAGACCGTATTTATTGAAGGCGGTAGCACCAACGCCCTGCTGGCTCGGCATCTCGCTGCGATGAAAAAAGTTACCCTGATAACGGTTAGCCACTACATAGCCAATTTATTGAAAGATACAGAATGTGACGTAATCATCCTCGGTGGCCTTTATCAGAAAAATAGTGAATCCGTTGTTGGGCCTCTAACTCGTTCATGTATCCAGCAGGTCCATTTCAATAAAGCTTTCATTGGCATTGATGGTTACATTGCTGAAACAGGGTTTACCGGTAAAGATATGATGCGTTGCGATGTCATCAGCGCCGTGCTGGCAAAAGGCGTGGAAACAATCGCACTTACGGATTCATCAAAGTTCGGACAAATCCAGCCTTACCCTCTGGCTTCCACTGGCCAGATTAATCGTGTGATAACTGATAATTTTCTTTCCAGAGATTATCAACAACAGCTAAGGCAGAAAGGTATCCAATTAGATTTAGTCGGAGATGATAGGCAGCATGCCTACCCCGATTAATGATATAACATGCTGATAGATATTCAATTATAATCTACAGACTATGATGTTGGCGACTTCAAGTTATAGCTATTGCCTTGGCTAACTGGCAAAAAGGGGACATACTTCTCCCCTATTTGCTGAACAAAGATCAGACTATCGCACGGAGATAATCATCCATATCGGTTTTCAGGTTATCGGACTTGGTGCCAAAAATGGCCTGCACACCCGTACCCGCGATTAGAACACCTGCCGCGCCCAGTTTTTTCAGGGCAGCCTGATCAACTTTGGTAATATCAAGAACACTAACACGTAGCCGCGTGATACAAGCGTCCAGATTAGCGATGTTGCCTTTGCCGCCAAATGCAGCCACTAACGCCGGTGCCAGTTCACTGGTACTCACGGTGGACGCTTCAGTCGTGGCATCCTCACGTCCTGGTGTTTTAAGATCAAGCACTTTTATCAATACGCGGAAAACGGTGTAATATACTGCGGCATACGCCATCCCGATAATCGGGAACAGCCATAACCTACTGCCGTTGCCACTGAGTACTATGAAATCGATCAAACCATGTGAGAAGCTGGTGCCATCACGCATGCCGAGAAAAATACAAATAGGGAACGCCAGACCGGCTAAAATAGCATGTATAACATATAGAACGGGCGCAACAAATAAAAAAGCAAATTCAATAGGCTCCGTAATACCCGTCAGAAAAGAAGTTAAAGCGGCAGAGATCATGATCCCGCCAATTTTTGCTTTATTCTCTGGTTTGGCAGAATGCCAAATGGCAATAGCAGCAGCCGGCAATCCATACATTTTAAACAAAAAACCGCCAGATAATTTGCCTGCGGTAGGGTCTCCCGCCATATAACGTGGAATATCGCCATGGAATACTTGGCCAGCGGAATTGGTAAATTCACCGATTTGCATCCAGAAGGGAAAGTTCCAGATATGGTGTAAGCCGAAAGGAACCAGCGCACGTTCAACAACACCATAGATACTAAAAGCGACCAGAGGACTTTGGTAGGCCGCCCATTGTGAGAACGAGTGAATGACGTTTCCGATGTAAGGCCAGATGAACGCTAAGATAATACCCACAAAAATAGCTGCAAGCCCGGAAATGATCGGTACAAATCTTTTTCCAGCAAAAAAACCCAGATATTCCGGTAGCTTAATTTTATAAAAGTGGTTGAACATATAGGCCGCCAGCGCGCCAGATAATATTCCACCTAAGACGCCTGTATCAGCGAGATGATTCGCGGCAACTTCGGAGGGGGAAACATGTAAGACCATAGGCGCGATCACAGCCAAGGTTTTAACCATAATGCCATAAGCAACCACTGAAGCCAGCGCAGAGACCCCATCATTATGGGTGAACCCCAAAGCAACACCTATCGCAAATAAAAGCGGCATATTCGTAAATACCGATCCGCCCGCTTCGGCCATGACCTGTGATACCACAACTGGCAGCCAGGTAAAGTTAGCTGAGCCAACACCTAAGAGAATACCTGCAATCGGCAGTACTGAGACTGGAAGCATTAACGATTTGCCGATTTGTTGCAGGTTAGCAAATGCATTTTTAAACATAATGTAGGGTACTCCTGTTTATCATTTATGTTTGCGCAGTGCCCGATGCCATTAAACGTTTGCATTGAGGGCTACCTGAGCGCTTTCTGGATATCACGCAACTTTTCAATATTAAAATATTTAAAAATCAAATATTCCCATTTGCTTTAACCTGTATTTAACAAGTTTGATTGGATCCGCCTTTTATCAAGTGAACATCATTGCCCATCCCGGAGGTAACCCCCTCATTCCTAAATTTGTGTTAATGACACATTTGAGGCTAAGGCACGCAATTGACTTCTCAGGTTCGATTGCTCAAATCAGGCTAGCGCTCACCTGTGCGCAGCCAGCATGAGTCTGTCGAATCGACTGCCTAAAAGGACAAAAAAAGTCCTTAGCTGTGGTTCAGTCCAAACAGCTGTAGATCGCTTCGACCTACATTTATTTTTATACAGAGATTAAAATACTTTCGAATGAAGCATTATTTGATATCTATCAAAATAATAAGGTATTACGAGTACTATAATTTACAAAGTTTGCTACAATTCACACTTTCTGAGGAAATGACTATGGAACTCTATCTGGATACGGCTGATGTCGTGGCAGTAAAGCGACTGGCCCGTGTGTTACCTATTGCAGGGGTGACAACAAATCCCAGCATCATTGCAAGCGGACGGAAACCTATTTGGGAAGTGTTACCCGCGCTTCGCGAAGCCTTAGGGGGCAAAGGTCGCCTTTTTGCTCAAGTTTTGGCATCTACGGCTGATGAAATGGTTGTAGAGGCAAGAAAACTTACGCATACGATTGAAAATCTAATTGTTAAAATTCCTGTCACTTCCGAAGGGCTGGTTGCCATAAAAGCGCTGCGTGAGGAAGGGATTATTACACTAGGCACGGCCGTCTACGGCGCGGGTCAAGGCTTGATTGGTGCTCTAGCCGGTGCTGAGTACATCGCACCTTATGTAAACAGACTGGATGCTCAGGGGGGTAACGGCATTCAAACGGTTACGGAGTTGCAGCGTTTATTAACTCAACATGCACCACATGCTAAAATCCTTGCCGCCAGTTTCAAAACTCCGCGACAGGTTCTCGATTGCCTTCTTGCGGGTTGTCAATCTGTAACATTGCCGGTGGATGTGGCAGAACAATTTATTGCAACCCCGGCTGTAAAGGCTGCGGTGGAAAAATTTGAACAAGACTGGCGCAATGCATTCGACTCAACAACACTAGGGTAAATAGGCATACATAGCAGTACCCAAGGGGCGATTTTTTGCCCTTTGGGTAGCGTGTATTATTACAGTCTATCTCTATAAATCAGCTTTTTACTGCCTTACGGATCATTAAATTTTAGGTAAATCGTGGAATACAGTTTTTTCTCTTGAGACCCACTTATTATTTTATTCCCGCCTGATGAAAATCGTATAAATTAATCGCTCCCACTACTTTTCCATCATCATCAACAACCGGCGCGGCATTTATATGATGCTCATGCAAAGCGTCGAGTGCGTTTGCGGCCAGCATATTCGCCGATAATACAAAACCGGGTTGTGTCATTGCTTCAGAGATAGAAGCGTCAAGACTCCCCTTTTGAATAAGCCAGCGCCGAAGATCGCCATCGGTAAACACACCGACAACGCGTCCTGCCTTATCACAGATTGCAATCAAACCCAGACCTGTTCGGCTGAGTTCCAGCAGGGCGTCGGTAATTGTGCTTTCACGAGCAACAATTGGCATCCATTCGCCACGACGCATTATATGATGAACTTTTTTTAGTAACCGGCTCCCTAGACTTCCGCCAGGATGAGAATGGGCGAACTGTTCGGCACTAAACCCACGGAAGCGCATCACCGCCATAGCGAGAGCATCACCCATCATCAACGTATTTACCGAACTCGCTGTTGGAGCCAGGCCCATGGGGCAAGCTTCGCGCTCAACTCCGACATCAAGCACACATAAGGCCCCTTTGGCTAAAGGAGAGGTTAAATCTCCCGTCATCGCAATTACGGGAATGCCATTATCAGCTATGAGTGGCAAAATGGTATCTAACTCATGTGCTCTACCCGAATAGGAAATAAACACTACAACATCTTGAGCATCAATCATCCCCAGATCGCCGTGCAACGCCTCAGCAGGATGCACAAAAAACGCAGGAGTGCCTGTGCTGGCCAGAGACGCGGCAATCTTTTTACCTATATGCCCTGACTTACCCATTCCTGAAACAACGACTTTACCCTTACACTTTAATAACAACTGGCATGCCAATTCAATACTATTATCCAAACGGGCTAGCATTCGTTGAGCCTCTCGAATTTCTGTTTCCAGCGTTTCTTTGGCAAACCCAAAAAAATCCAAATGCATATAAGCTCCTGACAGTATTTAATATTATTAAAAATCTTAAAGCCGAAATGGTCAGCCGGACTCAATAATAACCTTTCATTGAGTTAACTTTAAATAAGAGCCGGAAAGTTTAAAGTCGTATTATTCCCTTAAAAACGAACTTAAAAAAATGCATTCAGAATAATAATTCAGCCGCACCTATTATTCCAAAATCATCACAAAGCTCTGCATTTTTGAAATAAACAGGCATGTCATTATGATTATACACATCAAAAACCTCTCTAATTTGAGGGAATAATTTGTCGCCAAAATTTAGCAAACCTCCGCCAAAAATGAAACAATTTATATTTAGCGTTGTGTATAAGTTATAAAGCCACACCCCCATATAAGTAGCCATCTGCTCCACTGCCCAATTAGCTAGCTGGTCATCGTAATCCAAGGCTTTGATGAGGTGATGAGTATTAATCATATCTGTGCTTCCAGCTAATTCAGTGAGGATACTTTTAGTCCCTTGATCAATTTTACTTTTAATATGCTTGACAATCATCGAGCCTGAGCAGTACGACATTAGACAACCTTTATTTCCGCATCCGCATTCAATACCCTTGCCAGGGGTGATAATCATATGCCCACTTTCTCCCGCCCAGCCATAGCGTCCACGAAAAAGTTCATTGTTTATAATTATACCAGTTGATATGCCTGTGCTTACCGGGCAATAAAGCATATGTTTAAATCCCCTTCCTGCACCGTTACGATGTTCGGCTAGAGCACCGGTATGAGCATCATTATCAAGCATTACCCGAATATTACCTCCCAAACTCTTTATCATATAATTTCTTGCTGCAAAATTATTTATTTTTGGTAGATTAGCTGTTTTTAAAATTTTACCTTCTTCATAAAACACAAAGGACGGCATACCGATACCCACGCCCCGAAGATTATTAACCTTTAGGCTCTGGTCTCGCATTATTGTATTAATATTAGACAATATTTCATCAAAAAAGCCTTGTGCATCCAAATCAGCATTTGATGCCGTTTTATACTTTAGTATGAGATTTTTATCACCATCAAATAACCCATATGCTGTTTTGGTACCGCCGACATCAATGCCAATTGTATATGCATTCACAGTTATCGTCCTGTTTAAAATAAAATTTATGATATTTATTCTGGTAACGACCATAACCATTCTTTCCGGCGATTATCATTAACCAAGGCTAAGGTTTTTTGGATTCATTTCGATTTTTTATAAACGGATATAATAAGTCATTAATTTTACCGTAATAAATAACTATATATATCAAAAAAAAATCAATAAAATCAAAAAAGACAACATTTCCCTTATATGAAAAAAGCAAGATAGTACTAACACTACTACCTTGCCTTGTATGGTTTTTATAACGTATGTTCCATACGTGCTATAATATCATCCTGAGATTCAGGAGATAGAGATGTGCAGAATGCAGAATATCCTGCAACCCGCACAACCAGGTCGCGGTGGAGATCTGGATACTTTTTAGCATCAATCAATGTTTCCCGTGAGACCACATTGTACTGGATATGCCTTCCTTTCCGATCTGCAAATAGTGTACGTAACAATAATATTAGCTTAGCCCTGTCACTACTGGTTTCTAAAGTCGTCGGATTAAGTTTTTGATTCAGTAGCACTCCGCCTAGAATTGAACCTGTAGGTAGTTTACCCGCGGAATTTATTACTGCTGTAGGACCCAACCTGTCAGTACACGCGCTTGGGCTAGCACCTTCAGCCAACGGGGTTTTAGCTTTCCGGCCATCAAGTGTGGCTTGAGTTTTCGCCTCAAAAGGCACATTGGCCGAAATAGATGATGTCCCGGCGAAATAAGTGCCACCAATAGGTCCACGCCTATGCCGGGGGTTGACGTAGTTTTTCAATTCATCAATATAATGCCGTGCGCGTTCCGTACAGACCGCGGGTTTGACTATATTTACCAGCACATTTTTGTGAGCTCTAATGCGATCACTCACTGAAGTCAGATCCAGCTCGTTTGATGGAGTTAAATTCATAATACTCATTAACTTATCCTCTTAACATAGCTGTCATTTCCTTACTTCGCAAAATTTATCAAATTTAAGCAAAGAAGGATCTTCAATGGTTTTTTCGAGCCATATGTGTAGCTCGAGCGCCGATATCAGCATCCGCAACATGCGTTAAATACGAAAGACAGTCGTTTCGGCAAACGAGATGCTTTTCTTTATGTAAATTAATATACCTTCATACGAAACATATATTGATTGTGATCAAAGATATCAAAGCTTCCTGGTTTCTTATCTTAAAAGTATGCGTTACCTCACACTTTGATCATCAACTAAAATCAACTCATTGGTATTAAAGCAAAATCTGGCGTACCCAAGCGCTTATACGTCGTTCGTTGAGCAGCAGTAAAAGCCCCACGCCAGGAGACTATTAGCTTTTAACATCATTTTTATCTGGCGCTTTGCCGCACTGTTAATCCCGATTATTTGCCAGCATATAGGCACACTGTTTTTTAACAAAAAAAACAGAACAAACACCTGCGCAACAACTTAAAAACATATATATGCAAATACACAACACGCAAATACCAAATGCTTCTTTTTTTTACCGAAAAATATGTTAAACCGTGAACCACGTCATGAAATCTTCATGTGAGCTATAATAATGTTACGAATGAAAGATATTTTCATTCCGTTAGACAACTCCATACTTCTGGAAATTGATTTTTTTGTATTAGAAATAGTATTCATTGAAAGCATTACGATTTAAGGGAAGTGTTTCCCCGTTTTTATTTTTATAACAGAAAATCTTTAGTTAATGAAAACAGGAGCATACATGAGTAAATTTATTTTCTCATCACCACGTAAATATGTGCAAGGCGAAGGCGTCATTTCACAATTAGGTGACTATATCGCCGAGCTAGGGAACAATGCCTTTTTGATCGCTGATGACGTGGTCTGGGGACTCATCGGTGAACAGGTAGCATCCTCACTTAAAGCAAAGAATGTTAAATTTCATCATGAACGCTTCAATGGGGAAGCTTCGCAAAATGAGATATTACGACTGGCTGACCAATCTCGAAAAGCAGAAGCTTCTGTCATCGTCGGCTTAGGTGGCGGCAAAACCCTTGATACGTCGAAGGCCGTAGCGGATGAACTAAAACAACCCATAGTGATTGTCCCGACCATCGCCTCTACCGATGCACCTTGTAGCGCGCTTTCTGTCATATATACGGACCAAGGAGTTTTTGAAAGCTACCGCTTCTACACAAAGAACCCCGACCTGGTACTGGTTGATACCAAAATCTGTGCTCAAGCCCCAGTGCGCCTGTTTGCCTCGGGTATCGCCGATGGTCTTGCTACCTATGTCGAAGCCCTGGCTGTTAAACGCTCGCATTCCAAATCTATGGTTGACGGTTTACCCACAATTGCCGGAATGGCCATTGCTGAAGCCTGCGAAAAAACGCTGCTGACCTATGGTTACAGCGCTTATGTGGCAGTGGCGGAACACGCCGTTACCCCTGCGGTAGAAGCTGTAGTCGAGGCTAATACACTTCTGTCTGGCCTTGGTTTTGAAAACGCAGGTCTCGCCGGAGCGCATGCCATCCACAACGGTTTTACCGCCATTCAGGGAGAAATACATCATTTAACGCATGGCGAAAAAGTGGCTTACGGCACCCTGACGCAAATGGTGTTAGAACAACGTCCTGATGAAGAAGTTGCCCGTTACATTCGCTTTTACCGCAGTATTAAAATGCCCACATCATTGAAAGAGCTGCATTTGGAAAATGAAAGTTGGGAAAATTTGGTGAAGATAGGCGCCTTAGCAAATAGTGATGGAGATACGCTAAAAAATCTCAATCCCAATCTCACTGCCGAGGACGTAGCCTATGCTATTCGTGCTGTGGATGCTTTTGGTAAAACAGTGATTTAATTTATTAATCAAAACACTTAAGTAAGTAGACTCTTTTTTTATTTAGAGGGTTGCAGGAGGCGTGAAGGATATACTTATTTATTATTAATTAGTTATCCTTCATTGTTCTATTCACTTATTTATCAATTCTGATTTACATTCCAAGATTTTATCACCTTTATTATTTCAAAAAGTCAACATGCCGAATTTATTATTTAACGACCTAACTTGCATTTTGATTATTCACCCTCATTTTGGCATCTTTCAATTATTAAAATCCATGTTAATACAGTCTACATTTTAATGAAAAAAAACGGCCGTAATCGGCCGTTGAAGATCATCTCATAGGGAATTAAAGCGTATGTTCCGTTCGGGCAATAATATCATCCTGAGCGTCTGGGGACAAGGCTGTGAAAAACGCAGAATAACCAGCAACCCTCACCACCAAATCACGATATTGGTCAGGATGTTGTTTTGCCTTGACAAGTGTCTCCCTAGAAACAATATTATACTGGATATGCCAACCTTTATGTTCCTCAAAGAATGTGCGGAGCAGGAACATGAGTTTCTGTCGATCGTTGACATTATCGAGTGTCGAAGGATTAAGTTTCTGGTTCAGTAGCACACCACCGAGAATGGATCCGGTCGGCAATCTGCCAACAGAGCTGATCACGGCTGTAGGGCCCAGATGATCGGTACCTGAAGCTGGGCTTGCACCCTCGGCCAGAGGGGCCTTCGCTTTTCTGCCATCCGGCGTAGCCATAGTTGCCGCGCCAAACGGTACGTTCGCCGAAATAGAGGATGTGCCGGCATAATAATTACCACCAATCGGACCACGGCCATAACGCGGGTTATGGTAATTTTTGATTTCATTTATGTAAGTCTGGTAAGCACGCGCCAAAAGCTCATCGACACTTTCGTCGTCATTACCATATTTAGGTGCGTTATTGACCAGGCGCTGACGTAATTGCTCACCGGTAAGTCCGTCGAAATTATCTTCCAGCGCTTGGGCAAGTTCTTGCTGGCCAATAACTCCCTCGTCAAATACCAATTTCTTGACTGCTTCAAGACTGTTGCCCAAGTTCGCGATACCAACTTGTAATCCTGAAACCCAGTCGTACTTTGCCCCCCCCTGCTTGATGCTTTTTGCGCGTTCGATACAGTCATCCACTAGCGCTGAACAGAGAATATCATGGGCATTTTCTTCCAGTACCGTATCTACCACATATTCAATTTCGATAGATTTACGGGTGTAATACTTAATCTGGTTATCCCATGCGTCCAAAACCTGGTTGAACGTATCGAAATTCCCTTTGGAAAGTGCATATTCCTGCGGCAAGAATACTTTTTTACTTGTGGCATCGCGGCCACCTTCCAGCGCGGCAAGCACCACACGGGCAAAATTTATAAAGCTCATGCCCGTGCAACGATAGCCCCATTTACCCCCTACCGCCGTTTCAATACACCCTATTGCGGCATATTCATAGGCATCTTCTTTCTCTACACCCAGTTTGATGAATTCAGGAATCACGATTTCATCATTGTTGAATGCCGGCATGCCGAACCCACAACGTATAACCTGCACACACGCATCCAGGAAATCTTCACTCATGCCCGCATGATAGCGGACACTAAGATTGGGCTGCGTGGAGCGCAACCGTCCGCAGGACTCCAGAATGGCATAGGATAAGGGATTAACGGCGTCAACAGCTTCGCCATTGATCAGCTTTTGTCCACCGATTGTCACATTCTGATAAAGGGGGCTTCCCGCTGATGCTTTTGAATGCGAGCCCGAACGAATTTTATTAACCTCTAGCAACTTAAGCCAGCAGCTTTGTAGCAGCTCGATAGCCTTTTCGCGGCCAAGGTTTTGTTCGAGTTCAACATCACGGCGATAATATGGGTAAAGATATTGATCCATGCGACCGAAAGAAACAGAGTGACCATTTGATTCGATTTGAAGGACAAGCTGGACAAAATAACATAATTGTAATGCCTGATAAAACGTCCTCGGCGGTTCATGAGCTAACAAATCACAATTTTCCGCGATCAACAAAAGTTCTTCCTTACGGGAAAAACGATGTTCTTTCGCTGCCGTTCTTCTTGCAAGATCCGCATAACGCTCGATGTGATGACTCAACGCTTCCAATGTTATATCAATGGCCTTTAAAAACTGTTCACCATGAAGATCTTCCAGCACGGTCAGATTTATACGCGAACGCCTCTCCGATACCTTCTCACGTAAACCATCAAGACCTTTTTCAAGAAGAAGTGGAAAATTAACCGCCAGATGGGCATCTCCCGAAGTCATATTGCCTTCGGCTTTGATTATGCCCGTGGCGAGCAGTTCTTTATGTTGGTTGGTAAACATGCCATAGCAGCGATCCTGAACGGTCTGTCCGCGCCACCAGGGACAAACAAGGTGAAGAATACGCTTATTTTCTTCGCTGATCGAAAACCCGGCGCCAGGACGCTCGGCCAGCTCGTCAATTTCATTTTCAATCCAATTTACCGTGTATTCAGGAAAAATGGGGGCGGCTCTCACTTCACTTGCCTGATTACCCACTATCAATTCTTCATGTTTTATCCAGATAGTGCGATTTGACAAATGATAGGCCAGCGCCAGCGCGCGGCGAACCGGAATGGGTTTATCCTGATGAGACTGATAAGCCGCCGTATAATGCTGGGCGCGCTCTGTGCATACCGGTGGTTTCACAATATGAATGAGTGAAATTTTATGTATCTTGATACGTTCACTCAAAGTTTCTAAATTTAAAGTTGTCATGCAGTTATCCTCTCAAGGTGATTTTTAGCCCTTTTTCGTGAGCATATTTTTCAGCAAATTCGAGCAACTCAGCGTCATCAAGTGGTTTTTTAGCCGCAAGATAAGGTTGATCTAACAATGTATATTTATTCATGCCTAATGTATGATAAGGAAGTATATGGATATCTAAAACATCCAGTTCATTGGCTGCAAAATCAATTATTGATATTATTGAATCCTTATCAGCGTTAAATTGGGGGATCAAGGGCACGCGAATGACTATTTTTTTACCAGCCGTTGAAAGCTTTTTAAGGTTCGCCATAACGCGATGTGCCGAACCATCGGTCCATTCCTTAAATATCTTTGCATTAACATGCTTCAGGTCAGCAAGGAATAAGTCAACATAAGGCAAAGAGGGTTCGATGTAAGACCAAGGCACATGCAAGCATGTTTCGACAGCTGTATGTATACCTTGCTCATGGCTGCGCTTAAAAAGTTCAAAGGCGGTTTCTGGTGACATAAATGGCTCACCGCCGGATATTGTCATGCCGCCGCCACTGCGTTGATAAAAAGGTTTATCCCGCAAAACGGTAGACATGATTTTGTCTACATCGGCTTCCTCCCCGCATACGGTTAAAGCCTGACCAGGGCATACATCTTGCAAAAGGGCAAAATGTCTTTCTTCTATTTTTTCACGGTCTATGACAATACCGTTTAGGGTTCTTTCAATGATTTCAGGGACAGCTTGTTGACACAGATCGCACCCCTCCATACACAGTCTGGCATCAAATAGGATATCTTTCTTACGTGAACGGCTTTCAGGATTCTGGCACCAACGACATCCAAGCGAACACCCCTTCAAAAACACCACTGTTCTGATGCCGGGACCATCATGTGTCGAGTAACGCTGAATATTAAAGATCATAAGTGAAACCCATTTACTTCCATATGAAGATTAAACATCTTTCATAAGAAAGTAACATTGATCCATATCAATTTGGCAGAAGTTTGATGATCCGGCCTTGGTAAACATGGAGCAGCATCACAAATCCAGTGTTTTTTCCTGTAAGAAAGGCTCTACTATTTTTTACTCTTGAAGTTCGTGCTGAAAGAAAACTCAGGCCCGGAACTTAAAATGAGGCTTTACTTGGCATGTTGAAATATGTTCAAAAATCAGTCATTTGATGGTAATCAACTCTTTAAGGCGTCTCACCACGGCGAACTGTTCCGCACTTTCATCAATAAAAGTCATACCATATACAATTGATCTGTAAGTTTTTTTGTCTTAAACCACACAGGAGTTTAAACCCATTCCACAGTGGCTTTTAATTCCCCCCGGAGGTTTAGCCTCAAAGTGCATTTTTGTGCACAAAGTCGACTTATCAATGTTGCATTTCCGTTGACGTAATATGATACTTATGTACGAAACTACTTTATTCTTCGTATGAAGATCATTGTAACACCGATTATGTGAGGTTGAATATGGAACAGTCATTCACAAGTGCTGTCTTGCCCGAAGATTATAAGGACAACATTGTCCGAATGAAGAAGGAATTACGTAGTAAAATCAATGATTTAGAAGGGTTATTCAAAGAGGTATCAGATAAAATTGAGAATGAAATCAATGAAATAAACGCGTTAAAGGAAAAAGGCCACACAGCCTGGCCAGTTATCTCTTACGCGGATATAGCCGCAGGTAATGTTTCCCAAGACACTCTTCAAAATCTCAAGAAAAGAGGTTGCCTGGTGGTCAAAGGACACTTTGCCCGCGAGCAGGCGTTGAATTGGGACAAGTCCATGGTCGACTATCTCGATTCCAATAACTTCGATGCTCAGTACCGCGGGCCGGGTGATAATTTTTTCGGTACACTGGAAGCATCAAAACCTGAAATATTTCCTATTTACTGGTCCCATGCTCAGATGGAAGCTCGTCAAGACGAGAGAATGGCAAATGTTCAATCATTTCTGAATAAATTATGGAAATTCGAATCAAACGGAAAAACCTGGTTTGACCCTGATACCAATATTACTTATCCAGACCGGATCAGACACCGTCGTCCAGGAACCACATCGAAGGGTTTGGGTGCCCACACTGATTCAGGCGCTTTAGAACGTTGGCTGTTGCCTGCCTACCAAAAAGTATTCCGCAATTTATTTACCAATCATTTTGATGAATACGATCCTTGGGATGCAGCTTATCGTACTGAGGTAGATGAATATGACGTTCCTAATACCACTAAATGTTCTGCTTTCCGCACTTTTCAGGGATGGACTGCACTTTCTGACATGGAGATAGGCCAGGGACTTCTTCATGTTGTGCCGATCCCCGTGGCCATGGCATACGTTTTATTACGCCCCTTGCTGAATGATGTGCCTGAAGATGAATTATGTGGTGTCGCCCCTGGAAGGGTCCTCCCTGTCTCAGAAAAATGGCACCCATTATTGATGAAGGGACTCAGCAGCATACCCTCCCTTGAAGCAGGGGATTCTGTTTGGTGGCATTGCGATGTCATTCATTCTGTCGCACCGGTAGAAAACCAGCGCGGCTGGGGTAATGTAATGTATATACCGGCCGCCCCCATGTGTGAAAAGAATCTCGCTTATGCAAGAAGCGTGGCGCAGGCCTTATCACGCGGGGAATCGCCTAATGATTTTCCTAAAGAAGATTACGAGGCAAATTGGAATAATAGATTTAAGGTTGAAAACTTAAATACTATTGGCAAGAAAAGCCTCGGAATGAAATCTTAAGCAAAAAGTCAAAACCATGCTGCATCTTAGATAAACAGCATGGTTTATTTCCGAATGCTTATTGTGATTGCAATGGCGGTCAATACAGTGTCAGATTGCGCAAAAAATAGTGATCGCCCGTCGGCAATAGCCACAGTCTTCTTTCAATGCCCGTTTGGAAACATCTTTGGGAGTAAGACGTTCGGGGATACCGCCTTCATGCCTGACAATTGCTTTATAAATATTTGCCAATCCTGGACCTGAGAGGAGGCGCTCAGCTGAAACATGTCCGAATTCCTTTCTCAATTCCGAAAGGATATAATCCTCTTCTTCGCTATCCGGGGCAAAATCTACATGTCCCCTTCCCCCGGTAGGCTGATCCACCTTTCGTCAACGTGAATAAGATGGGACGCACCCAACCCGGTTCCAGCACCATAAACGACAATCGGCATATTCTTAACGGGGTCTTTGCCACCGACTTTGATTATGTCCTTTTCACTGAGCATGGGAACAGCCAATGATACGGCCGTAAAATCATTTATAACCTGGAAATTCTCGAAACCCAGGCTTGCTTTTATCTCACGAATCGAAAAGTGCCAGTTATCGTTAGTCATAGTGACGTTGTCATCACTCACTGGACTCGCTATAGCGATACAGCCACTGTGAACCATACACTGTTGTGTATCCAAATAATGCCTGATAACCGATTCCAGGGAGGGAAATCCGCTCCAGGAAAAGACTGAATTTGTGTTAACTCACCCGTATGGATGTCGCATAAGCAAAGGCGCGCATTGGTACCACCTATATCGCCTACAAGGGTAAATTGAGTCATTTTCTGTGTAAGCGTGCAGCCAGCCCGTCTGGTTAATTTCGCCTCTCACTGTAATTTAAGCGTCCACTTATTCTAATTAGGTGGACACCTGATGACTAATTCAAAATCCTTAACACGCCAGCGCTACACGAACGAATTTAAGCTCCGGTTGGTGCGTATGGCGCTCAAAACCCTTGAAGATAGCTGCAGCGTCGCGGCCCTCGCGCGACAACATAACGTCAACGACAACCTTCTCTTTAAATGGATACGTCTCTGGAAAAATGAAGACCGCGTTGCCAGGCCCCGGGGGCGCAGCTGGATAAGCTGCGTCGCATGAACTTCGGCAGCCGTTCTGAAAAGTAGCGAAGCGCATCGTGCAGACAGAAGCCCGGCTCACCGCCATGCAGAAGGACAGCGACGAGCGCACCGGGCGTGTGGACGACCCGCCGGTGCCGCGCCCGCTGCGCCCGCTGCGCCCGCTGCGCCAGACCCGCCCGCGCAAACCATTCCCTGAATCCCTCCCGCGCGATGAAAACCGCCTTAAGCCGGCAGAGTCCTGCTGCCCGGACAGCGGCGGCACGCTGTCGTACCTGGGCGAGGACGCAGCGGAGCAGCTGGAGCTGATGCGCTGCGCGTTCCGGGCCATCCTGTCAATACGGCTCTCGCTGGACGCTTACTTTTCTGTTCCTGTTTTTTTATCACTTATCAGTGCCCACATTAAAAATATGGGCACTGGGTTGTTCGTTTATTTTTATTATAGAGGCGGGTCGACCTGTTCTGTTTAGAGCAAATGGTACCGAATCTAAGATTCACAAATTATGAGAAATTCAGGCGCAATTGGTCGGTCTGTAGCCTTTAAAACCATAATAAGCAATGTACACATAGCACAATAACGGGACCACAAATGAAGCCAATAGTGAAAGATGATCGGCAATAGTAGCCTGGAGTATGGGAATTAAGGCACCACCAACAATACCCATACACAGCACACCTGAAGCTCGGCCTGTCAGCTTGCCAAGTTTGTCTAAAGCCAATGAAAAAATAGTCGGGAACATTATCGAGTTGAACAGCCCGATAGCTAGTATCCCCCACATGCCCCATATGCCGCCGAACGTTATTGCTGATGCAATCAAGAGCACAACGACGATAGCATTAAAAGCCAATAACCGGTTAGGCTTGATACGGGTCATCAAGAAGCTACCGATAAAACGCCCAACCATTGCACCACCCCAGTAAAGGGATAATTTTTTACTTGCTTCAACTGCTGTGAGAGAAGCAATATCAGGACGTTCCATGAGGCTAATTAAATAACTGCCAATGGAAACTTCAGCACCGACATAAGCGAAAAGACCAATAACCCCCAGTACCAAATGGCGTCTTTTCCAGAGGCTATGGTCTTGCACCTCACCGGTTTCCTTCTCATCACTCAAGATAGGCAATCGACTAAACCAGATAATAATAGCAATCAGGATCAGGACGCCGGTCAGCACAAGATATGGTGATTGTACCGATGCCGATTCAGTCGCGAAATAATGCTGTGCCTCCACGGGTTGAAGTTGACTTATCTGATCTGCGGTCAATACGGCAGCGGAAAGAATAAATAATCCGCCAAGAACCGGGCCGATTGTGGTGCCGAGAGAATTAAAAGCCTGCGTCAGATTCAAACGACTTGCGGCTGTTTCAGGACTTCCCAACGAGTTGACATAAGGGTTAGCGGCGACCTGAAGCAAGGTTAGTCCTGAAGCCAAAATAAACAGCGATAATAAAAATAGCGGGTATGACCGTAACGCTGCAGAAGGATAGAAAAGTGCACAACCACCCGCCGCGATCAATAACCCAAGGATAATACCCGCTTTATAACCTGACTTGCTGACAATTTTTCCTGCCGGATAAGACATGACAAAGTACGCGAAAAAGAAGCTGAATTGCACAAGTGAGGCCTGAACGTAGCTAAGCTCGAAGAGTGATTTCAGGTGAGGTACCAGAATATCATTAAGTGAAGTGATTAATCCCCATATAAAAAACAAGGCTGTTAATATTATCAGTGAACCGCGATAGCTGTTTGTACGTTGTTTGTCCATTTTTTCTCCATTTAAACGAGTAGATTCTCAACCCGTTCCCCTGCCTGACCGGTATGTACAGTAAAGTTGAGAAACTCAAATACCCGCTACTTCGTAAATGTTATTAACTTTTGTGTAACACTAAGACCGTAATATGTATGGAACTTTCATATAAAGAAATAATTCTTCACTCGAAAGATTACACAATCTTCAAATGAAGGCAACTTGCAAATGCCGCATCATTTCAACCGATTTGGTAAGGGTCAGCTTTAAATGTAATAATTTGTTAACGGAGGAGGGGTAATGTAAAGAAAGGGGATATATCAACGAATTAGACCGCACTCTTTGCAAGAGCAAACCATAATCAATTGAAATTATTGATTTTTTTGAAAATGCTATAGCCATTTTATTACTTTAATTACTTTGTTCCTCTTTTATGGAGTAAAGACTTTTGTACCTGTCATGTAATCAACTGCGGCCCAAAGTCTTATACCAATTTAAGATTAGAGCCCATTTTAGCCATTCACCGCGATAACATTAAAATTTTACGTATGGAATATTCTGTTGCACAATTTTGTCACACCGAAAGTAGAGCTGGCAGACACCATTCACCATTATCCTTGCTCCAGTAAGGCATGTTTAGCCATATTAGGCGACGATATATCAGCCCTCAACACACATACAACATAGCGTCGCAGAGGAAGTCGCACAGGCCTTATCTGCAAAAAGCATATTCCTTTAAGCCTTTTTTGTACTTATTGGCTTGTCTTTAAAGGCAGTAGCCCAGGTTATGAATTTGTAGACGCCATGAATCTCAATAACGGCAGTGACCAACTTTTCGGGATATTTTCACCAAAAGCAACATGTATAAATTTCAACCACATCCTGCATTGTCAATGCACAAAAAGAGGAAGCAAAAGGGGAAATTATTATGTTAACAATATTTGAGACTAAAATAGAATTAACCATATGATTTATATATAAATTATTCTCGAAAAACAAACCCAGCTAAACTTTAAAAAAACAATTTAAACCAATCAGCTACAAAAATCCAACCTTAACACAACATTTTCCATTTTGAAAACATGCAGTTAACAAATCATCATGGGAATATTTGGTAAAAAATATTCCCAAACAACTATGGTTAAAGGCTTATAAAGAGGAAGAAATTTCAAAAACTCGGCACTATATCATTTTTTTGTTTATTGATATTATTATATTAGAGGAGACACTTATGAAAAATTCAATGCAATTCACCTTTTACCGTCGTTACTTTGAAAAAACTCAGGACGCATCCGCGAGCATATTTAAAAACATATCCGCGGAAACTCGTTATCATATGCTTAATGAATTGATGCAATGGCATATTTCAGATAGTCATGAAGACAAAACTTGCTAAGTATAAGTTGTTGCCTAGTGCCATCAACGTTACAGGCTGAGCCATTTGTGCTCAAGGATAACTTTATCTAGAGATCACTGGACTCGTTTACCGGCGATAAACAAAGCTATGTTTGTTAAGCAGGTCTTCTTTACTACCGTTAAGGACTTTTATTTTTCTTGAGAAACGACATTAATTTTTCACATTGCCTATAAATCAATATTATACTGTATAGAAAGACATATTTCTTTCATCAACATTTTATGCAATTATGTAGAAAACCTGATTTGAGGCAAAGTAATATGATAAAAATGATTGCTGTAGATATGGACGGCACTTTTTTAGATGACGAAAAAAAATACAATAAACCGCGTTTTTTAGCACTATACAAACAGTTGAAAAAAGAGAATATCCAATTCGTAGTAGCAAGCGGTAACCAATATTATCAATTAATCTCTTTTTTTCCTGAAATTTTTAACGAAATATCATTTGTTGCAGAAAATGGGGCTTATGTTGTACAAGGGGAAAATCCATTATTTTGTGGCAAGATGTCAAAACGAGACGTAGCAAAGATCCTATCTATTCTTTCTGATATTCCGTATCTAAGCTTTGTGGTTTGTGGAAAGGGCAATGCTTACATACACTCCGCATCTGCGCCAAATTTCATTCAACTTATGTCAAAACATTATTATCGCCTACAGATAATTGATGATTTTAGTAATATAGAAGATACAATATTTAAATTTTCACTAAACCTTCAAGATAAAAGAATTCCTGAATTAATGACTTTTTTAGGACATTCTTTAGATGGCATAATTAATCCAGTATCCAGCGGTTATGGCTTTGTCGATTTAATTATACCAGGCATACATAAAGCGCATGGGTTATCTTTGCTCCAAAAAAAATGGCAGATAAACCATAATGAGGTTGTTGCTATTGGCGATAGTGGTAACGATTACGAGATGGTGGCTCAAGCTGGTTTCGGATTTTCCATGTCAAATGCGCAAGATGAAATTCTTAAAGTTGCCAAATACAGAACAGAAGATAATAATAATGAAGGCGTTCTCAATGTTATTGAAAAAGTATTATGCCGATCATTTCCTTTTGATTAAAAAAAATTGATCTCTTTGCTTGCAACCCGCGTTATAACTAATAATATAGTTTTGTCATCTTTATGGTCGGTTATGAAGCACTGTTATCCTGATTATGTTTTCCTTTAGTAGAACAGGCCTCGCTGTGGGACAAAAGAACGTTCCATGCATTAGGTCTCAGCTTAATATTTATACACCGCCCCCCTTCAATGTGATCAACCATTTTTTCACTGCAACGGAACAAATCACTTTTCGTGGAAATATTACTGTTAGTGAAATTGATCTTTAATCAGATGCTTCGCTTTAGTGATTGCAATGGAATAGGCCGGTCCTGAACCACAGTCTTCATTACCAGGGTGGGGGGTTAAACGTTGAACACCAGGCATGGCAGATAATTTTTCATCATAGAGTTACTGAAACGCCTGCAAGTCACGGGTAATCATATTTAAAAGTCAGCCAACTCTATTAATGAAATACGTCCGTCAGATTGCAGTTCCGCAAGAATATTACGTTCTATTTTATTCATTTGGTGAAATCTCCCTTTAAATGCAATTAATTTGCGAAGAGTTGGAAGCACATTTTAACAACATTAGGATATTCTTGCTACCAAATGAAAAAAATGGACAGAACTGTCTTTTTCGACAACCTGACGTCACGTTCAATGGAGATGGTTAACAAAATGCCATTGAGTATTTTTATGACATTCTGGGCAGTATCAGCCCTATTTGTTATCACCCCAGGTGCAGACCGGGATTATGCAATCTCTGCGGGAATACGAGGTAGTACCGTGGTACCGGCGGTGGGTGGTTTGCCGTTCGGGCATCTCATTGCAACAATAATTGTCGCGGCTGGCGTTGGTACTTTTGTAGCGGGTTATCCCGCCGCCTTAACATTTCTTACCGTAACTGGGGCCGCGATGGCTATCATCGCGGTGCTCTTATTAGCTGAGCAGTTCTTCCGAGAATACACACAATGACGAATATAACGCTCACCCGGCTTCAGACCATGAAACAGCGCGGCGATAAAATAGCCATGCTGACCTATTCCAGACTGCATTCAGGGAGGGTGCCGTTGGACACTATCCCTGAATGTTAGACTATGCAAACACAATGTCATTTGTGGCTAATGGATATGACGCGCCAAGAATTGATAATTACGCTCGAGGTTATTGGTTGTATGGAAATATAAGTCTTCCGCATGATGAGCGCTCATTAATAAATTATATTCAACATTGTCGCTACCAATGGCCTTTGCAAGACGAACAGCGAACTCCTGGCTTTGCAAACGTGGAATGGTGTCATCCAAGTAGCCATGCTGGATCAGGAATGGGGGAGCATCTGCAGTAATATAGTTCTCTGGGTTAGTTGTATCCATTACGCTCTTATCAACTTTGGTTATCTGTTTCCTCATTAACAAGGACTCAAATGAGTCTTCCGTTGAATGCTTCTGTCCATCTATGCCGATTTCTTTCCATTGTTGATCCATCATCAAAAAATTGATCGGAGGATACCAGGCAATAACTGCCTGGACGCGCGTTGAAATATCTGCATTACCCAGTTTAGGATCTTCCAGGGATTTTACATCCGCAGAAACACCCGCCAGCGCCACCAGGTTGCCCCCGGCTGAACCGCCCATCAGAATGATATTATCCGGGTCGAAGTTATATTTATTCGCATTGGCGCGAACAAATTTTATTGCGGCTTTCACATCGTTGATCTGCGCTGGCCAGGGTGCTTCAGGGCTGAGACGATAGTTGATATTCGCTACGGCATAACCTTTCTGTAAACCAAAGAGCGCGGGAACCAACTGGTTGTCCATTTTATCACAACCAAAAAACGCGCCACCGTGGACGTTGATAATGACCGGGTATTTTAACTTCCACTGTTCCGGAAGAAAAATATCCATCTTTTCCGCAGGCGAAACATTTGCATAACTGACATCGAGATACTTGTTTTTAATCCGAGAAATATCCGGGGCCTGACCGCAAGCGTTTGGTCCTTGCGGTGGGCCAATGATTTTTTTGCCATGCCAATCTGATGGCATCGGCACATCTGCCGCATGACTCAATGGGATGCCAGCGAAAAATGCGGCAAGTAAGAGATATCCAATCCTGTTTTTCATTCTTATTACGCTCCTTAAGGCAGTCTTCATTGCCAAGCATAAGGGTTAGAGTTACTCTAAGGTCAAGAGTTCAGTGTGGAATTTTGCCAAAAGCATGTATCAACATGACAACATTGATTTATAGCATTCACGAATTTGCAGCCCTTAGCGGCATCACGGAATATAACTTACGTTATTTCGACAAGATTGGCTTATTACCCGCGCAGCGCGACACCAATGGCTATCGGGTTTATCACCAGCGTCAAATAGCCTCGGCACAAATGGTGGTCACACTACAAAATGCCAGGTTGTCTAATGCCCAGATCAAAACGCTGCTGAAGGATTACACTTCCCGGCATAGTCTGGCAATGCTAAAACAAACCCAGCAACAGCTTACTGCCTATATCAATACTCTTCACAACGCCCAGTCATTCATCGCCGGTCAAATCAGCCAGTTGGAAACGCTCCATATCATCAACAATCAGTTGGACACGCCCTTCACGGAAGAAAATAAATCGGAACTGGTGGGCGTTATCAGCCTTGGAACACAGCATATCGGTGATTTTTTTCAGCGGGTAAGTGAATTCAATGCTCCACCTAATTGGTATCTTCACCATCGTTATGGCTTTTTACTGGCTGAAAAAGATATCCAATCAAAGAGTTATCCATTGGATAAATTTTATTGCACCGAACCCTCTATTATCGATCACCGCAGCCAGTATTTATCAGCAGGACGGTATATCAGCCAGTATTGCTCTGGTAGTTTGGAAAACAATCAAAAAGTTTGGTCTTTTGTACAACATATTCGGCAGAATGGATATCGGATCCAAGGCGACATTTTGATTGAGAATGTCAGTGGACCGGCAGTACAGACAAAAAAAAGCGATTTTCTTATCAAAATCATGGTGCCGATAAACTAGATGGTGCGCCATCCGGTCCAGGGAGAGATACAATGACCCGACAAACAATCCTGGGTGTTGAAAAAAACAATCGGCATTCATATATAACGTTCTGATAAACATCATATAAGTTGGATGCTCAAGCGCCGAGCATGATCCCGCCGTCCACGGCAATATGCTGACCGGTGACGAAGCCATTTTTCATCAAAAACAGATATGTTGAGGCAAGTTCATCGATACTGGCCAACCGGCGCAAGGGGATGTTTTGTTCAAAATGTTGGCGCGTGGCATCAAGCTGCCGTTGCGGCACGTCGCGCCAGAAAGGGGTGAGTGTCCAGGTCGGCGATACCGCGTTGACGCGGACTTTAGGTGCCAGTTCGGCCGCAAGTCCCTCCACCAAGGCTTTTATACCCATATTGCCCACGTAGCTCGCACAGGCGTCCTGCGCCCTTCCGCCCGTTCCTGAGGTGAACACCATGCTGCCACCCTCACGAGTCTTGCCGGCAGCCAATTGACCGATGCGTACGTTGGTAAAGAACTTTGACTCGATGACATGACGGATGACCGTGATGTCGGAATGGGCAAAGCCACCTCCCATTACATCGCCAACCATCGAGACGAGATGGTCGAATGCGGGAAGCTTTTCAAACAGGTCTGCAAGCAGGTCGTGGTCATGCGCATCCGCCAGATATGTTTGCACGTTGCTCCCGCGACGCGTCAGATCGTCAAATGCGGCATCCAGCCGTTCCTGATGTCGCCCGACGATGATCAGCCGTGCGCCTTCATCTGCGGCCATCTGCGCCACGCGTAGCCCGATGCCGGAACTGCCGCCGATGACGACCAGCGTCTTATTTTGCATTGTATACATGTTAACTCCTGTTTGGTTATTATTTAAACACAGATACCGCAGCAGCGCTGTTTGTCAGTCTCTTGGTTAAACCACCAGTTCAAATATCAATGGATTCACTGAAAGATGTATGAGTGGGCGACCAATGCAGAAAGAGGCGCGCCTTGTCAGCATTGATGCGGCAGTCGGAACCCAGTGCGACAGTCGCCATCATTTCGCCCCAATATTCGTTTGCTTTCTCCTGACTTACGGACACCGGCTGCCCCGCAAACTGAAGCTTATTATGGATAGCTAAAGCCATTTCTTTAAACGATACGTCTCCATTTTCAGCAAAGAATAGTGAGCCGGGCTTAGCGCGCTCCATTGCGGCAAGGTAAAGCTCGGCCAGATCCTCAATATGGACCTGACTCCATCGATGATTTCCATCACCGATATAAACAGCATTGCCAAGCTGTTTAGCCGTTGACACCAATAAGGGGATTTGTTTGCTTTTTTTACTCAAAAACAAGCCTGTGCCGTAAACCATGCCAGGGACGATTACGATGCTGCGGACCCCGGAAAGCGATGCGCGCAAGACTTCTTCGTTGATGTCGACCCGATTGGGAAAAGGCTCCCGGCTTTCCACCGGGAAATCTTCGGTGAAAACGAAACTTGATGTTTCGGGATCCTGCCAGTTTGCCACGATGGCGGAACCAGACGTATAGATAAATGTTTTCCCGGTTCCTCGCAAATGGGCGAGGAAAACAGCCGCAATATCCGGGTTGTCGCACTCAGCAGTATGGATAACGGCATCGCACTGTTCCAGCGCCCTCACGATAACTTCGGTATTATTCAAGTCGCCACGTACAGGTATCATGCCGGCATCCTGGACGAACGCTGCATCGTTGCCCCGCCGCACTAATCCCAATACACTGTAACCGTTTTTTTTTAATACGACGGCCAGACTGCCGCCAATATATCCGGATATACCGGTAACGAAGATCGTTTTTATATTATTCATATTTTTATCCAGTAAACTCCATCCAGGCACCGGCCATGCCTGGGATAAAAAATGAAAGAAATTTGATGTCAATTCACCGCCGGCTAACATGTCGTTGAGTCAGCAGCGAATTAAATATGAGTTTATTTATGGTGCCAGTAAGCCACAGCGCGAACAAAGGCCTCATCACAGCCACGGCGCTGGGTAAAATAATCACTCAGCATCTTTACCGTCTCTCCTTCGCCGGTCAGCCAGATAAAATAGTCGTCAGTTGGCAAAGAAACCTTATCGAGGGCGCCTATAAGCATACCGAGATTATCGCTATGCATCATTCCGCTGCCCAGCCAACTGACGTCGATACCAGTGAGATCGCCCAGATAATCACGGCCAGTGGATTCATTCACATAGGCAAACAAATGGAGCTGGTCAGCTTTGATGGCAGGCTTGCGACGCTTGAACGCCGGCAGGCCGGTTTCATCACAGATATAGAGCTGGAAAAGATAATCATCCGGTACGATAACCGATCCCCGTGGACCGCCAATGACCAGCTCTTGTCCGGGCCGCGCATGCTCGGCCCAATCGCTGGCGACACCCCCCTGGTGGATATAAAAATCCAGCGTCAGGGTGTTTTCAGCGTCAAATGCCAGCGGCGTATAATCGCGCGCCAAAAGACGCACCTCGTCTTTCCAGACAACGCCTTCTGAGGTCACCTGGGGCAGATTCAGGGCACCGGTCTTCGGATCGGGGAAAAACAGTTTGACGTGATCGTCAAAACCAGGGGAGTTGAAACCCTTTAAATCCGAACCGACGAAATCAATGCGCCAGAAGTCCTTCGCCACGCGAGTTTTGTTGGCAATCTTAATGCGCCGGAAACACAGTTCGTTGCGTACGCGCTGCGGTTCACGGCTATGATTATCTTCAGTCTTTTTTTTACCCAAAAGAAAATTCCTTGTGTTACGGTAGAATAAAATGTTCTGGTTGGCCCCCACTGCCATTAGCGCTTCAGAGCGCGGCAACAATACATTTAGCCAAACTCAGGTCGCCTTCACCCGTGGATCCGCTGACGCCCACGGCGCCGATAATCTCACCGCCGGCACACAGGGGCAGACCGCCCTTTAATGGCACCAGATGCGGCACAGACAGCATCGCCACTTCCCCTCGATTGATCATGCTTTCAAACAGCTCGGTACTGTCCTGGATGGCGGCGGCGGTGCGGGCTTTACCTTCCGCTACGCTGGCGGAAATCGGCGGCGCGGCGTCCATTTTGCCGAAGGCCACCAGCTGTCCGGCGCGGTCAACCACCGCGATACTGACAACGATTTTTTGTTTTATGGCAATCT
This sequence comes from Pantoea sp. B65, assembly GCF_047308185.1. NCBI lineage: Bacteria > Pseudomonadati > Pseudomonadota > Gammaproteobacteria > Enterobacterales > Erwiniaceae > Pantoea > Pantoea sp. B65. Next base: position 26,437 of record NZ_JAHXPU010000025.1, on the reverse strand, counting down.
CGATGCCAAAGTTAAGTAATCCCTGCGCCGCCATGAAAGTAATATTATTAGAGGCATAATAATTTAAATGTGACATAACTATTCCTTGAGAAAGCGGGAGACATTACACTGCCGTGTTCAATGGGATAACCTAACAGTTGTCCGGGTCATGCGGTACCCTCATTCTTGGTAACAGAGCATTGACTAAAAGGGGAGTCATCATGCCGGTACTGGATGATATAAAGGGATTCGTCACTGTTGCTGAAACCGGTGGATTTACCCACGCGGCCAGAAAGCTGGCTATTTCCACCTCGGTGGTCAGCCGTCGCATTGATCGGCTGGAAACCGAGCTTGGGGTCTGTTTAATGCTGCGCAATACCCGCGGCGTCACGCTGACCCCTGCGGGCAATGAATTTTACCGCCGGGCGCAGTTGATCCTTCGCGAACTGGATAACGCTTATCAGGCCGTTGCAGAAAGAAAAGAAGAGATCGCCGGCTGTTTACATATCAGCACGCCCTATTCCTTCGGTATTCGCCATCTTGAACCGGTACTGAACCGGTTGAGCACCCGTTATCCCACATTGGAATTTGATATTTCCTACAACGATCGTTACGTGGATTTATTGAAAGAATCCTTTGATGCCGTCATCCGTATCGGCGCCATTAGCGAACTGAGCTTTGCCGCACGCCGTATCGGCCCCATACCCACCGTCCTGGTGGCCAGCCCGGCATATCTGGAAAAACACGGGATATTGCAAACGCCTAATCAGATTTCAGAACATCAATGCCTGATTTATTCCGGCCGGACCCATGCCGAGTGGGTCTTTCAGCGGGGCGAAAACAGGTGGGCCCTCTTGCCTGCAGGTCGTTTCTATTCCGATAGCGGGGAGGTGTTGCTTAAGTGGGCATTGAGCGGGCGCGGGATCGCCGTATTTCCCCATTTCATGGTCAAGGAGGCCCTGTCCGGGGGCGGGCTGGTGCGGCTGTTGCCGGACTATGCCATGCCGGAACACGATTTGTATATTTTGCGTCCCCCGGGCGTGCGGGTTGCGGGCAAGGTGCGAGTGTTGTTTGATGAAATGGTGGCCTATTGCCGGGATGCGCTTAAGGGGCCGTGACAGCCGGGGACAATTCCCCCCCCTCTTTCCCCTTCCCTGTCGAGGTTACGCAGAAACATGTCCCTGCGTTTTCGGCTTAGCTTCCGCAGCAACAAGGTTATTCACCCCGCTTATGACGCAGATCATAAATTGCGGATAGGCGCATTGGGAGTTTAATGCTAAATTGCAAAAAATATCCCACGAGTATCCGCTTATGAATCATTTAGAATTACAGGCATTGCGCCATATTTTCTTTCTCAGTATTGAAGAAGCGGCGCAGTATTTAGCAACCGATGATGATGTTTCACGCTGGTTACGTTACGAGCAGGGCGAAGAGGAAATCACACCTCTGATTATCGCGAAGCTCAGCGAGTTATTAGCCCAGCGAAAATCCAGAATGAACGCCATTATTAATAAAATAAATTCACGTATTGGCAATAATACTATGAAGTATTTCCCCAGCTTTGAAGAATTTACCCGGACTTATCCTGACGGGGACTTTTTAGCGTGGAAGACTTATCAGTCGGTGGCGGCTGAACTCTATTCCCGCGGGCTGGAGCGCCTTTGCTAAAAGGATGTGGTTATGACCAAAAGCATTATCCTGGTAGGCCCGCGCGCCTGCGGGAAGACGACTGTCGGTAAACTGCTGGCGGCAGATTTAAAGTTAACCTTTGTTGACAGTGATGAAGTGCTGCAGCGCACCACCCAACGCAGCGTGGCGCAGATTGTTGATGAGGAAGGCTGGGAAGCATTCAGGATTATCGAAAGCCGTATCCTGCAAAACATCGCTACTTCCGGCCATGTGATCGCTACCGGCGGCGGCATGGTACTGGCAGAAAACAATCGCAACCATATGAAAAATAACGGTGTTGTCTTTTATCTTGCCGCCTGTGCCGATGAACTGATTAAGCGGCTGGAAGCCAATCCGGCCGTCAGTCAGCGTCCCTCGCTCACCGGGCTGTCAATTCTGGATGAAATGGTCAGCGTACTGAAAAGCCGGGAACCATTATACCAGGCCGCATCACATTTTATTGTTGATGCGAATCAGGATAAGAAAAACGTTGTACAGCAGATTACTGATTATTATTACCAACACATTAACCTGTTTTCTTAATGTTGTTCTGTTTGCTTTGCGGTTGGGGCTTACTCAGCCGCCGGGTTTTATTACCAGAGAGGTTTCTCTTTTCTGCTACATTTTTCCGTCAGTATTATCACAATAGTTATAAATGTTAATTAATTTCACGTTCTATAGATAGTTTTGTTAATCCATAGAAGTCGTCTATCAGTTGCACCAAAAAAAGCATTATTCAGTCCCGACACTGCTCCGTATTATCAATAACAACAGAATTATTATTGATATTATGCCTGAGACTGACTTTATTTATTCAGTAAGGGCTGCAATGGAGTCAATATTATGAATACCTACCGCCATCTTTTTACCCCAATCGTCATCAACGGCATGCGTTTAAAAAACCGTATTATTATGCCGCCGATGGGTACCAATTTCGCCGGACTGAATGGTGAAGTCAGCGAACAACAGCTGGCTTATTATGCGCTGCGGGCAAAAGGTGGCACCGGGCTGATTACCATTGAAAATGCCTGCATTGATTTCCCGTTTGCCACCAATGGCACCACCCAGCTGCGCATTGACAACGACCAGTATATTCCTGGTTTGTATCGCCTGACTGAACGCCTGCATCAGCATGGCGCCTGTGTCTCGATTCAGCTCAACCATGCCGGGGCTTCCGCCTATGCCGCGCGGCTTAATAATCAGTTGCCGGTTTCATCATCCACTGTGCCATCAAAGAAAAATGGCCAGATCCCGCGCGCATTGAGCGTGGAAGAGATTTATCAGGTAGTAGAGAAATTTGGCGATGCCGCCGCACGCGCCCGCCAGGCCGGATTTGACTGTGTCGAGATCCACGCTGGCCACTCCTATCTGCTTTGTCAGTTCCTGTCGCCGGTATATAACCAGCGCACTGATGAATTCGGTGGTTCGCCAGAAAACCGCGCACGCATTGTGCGGCTGGTAGTGGACAAAGTCCGCGAAAGAGTAGGCCCACGTTTTCCTGTCAGCCTGCGCTTCAGTATGGATGACTTCGTCGAAGGGGGAAATCACCCTGACGATATGCTGGCGCTGCTGGAACACTGTCAGCAGAACGTTGATATCCTTAACGTCTCCGCGGCACTGAATGACACCCTGCAATTCCAGATCGACCAGATGGATCTGCCAGACGGCTGGAAACGCTATCTGTCACGCGCGGTACGCGATCGCTTTGGTAAACCGACCGTCATCGCCGGCAATATCCGCAACCCGGCGGTCGCCGATGAGATCCTCGGCAGCGGCGATGCCGACCTGCTGGCGATTGGCCGCGGCCTGATCGCCGAGCCCGCCTGGGTCAATAAAGTGCAGGCGGGTCAGGAGCAGGAAATGCGCCACTGCATCTCCTGCAATATTGGCTGTGCCGACCACCGTATCGCCCGTTCACAACCTATTCGCTGTTCCATCAACCCCGACATTCTGTACGGCGATGCCTATCAGCAGCGCCGTGTGACAAAACCGCTGAACGTCGTGGTGATTGGCGGCGGTACTGCCGGCATGGAAGCGGCCTGCACCGCGGCGGAAGTCGGCTGTCAGACCTGGCTGCTCGAAGCGAAACCGCAGCTGGGTGGTCTGGCGCGGGATATCGCCCGTCTGCCGGAAAAAGGCCGTATCGCCGGTTTCCCGCGTTTTATGGAGCAGCGTCTCAAAGCATTAAGCAATCTGCAGGTGATCACCGGCCAGCGCGCCAGTGTCGCCGATGTGGCCGCCCTGCATCCGGATCTGATTGTTAACGCCACCGGTTCCACCCCGCTGCTGCCGCCGATTAACGGCCTGATGGACTTTATCGATCGTCCAGGCAGCAGTGTGTTCTCTATTACCGGTCTGTTGAGCCAGATCGAACACTTCACTGACACCGTCGGCAAACGCGTGGTGGTAGTGGGAGGTGGCGCGGTCGGGCTGGACGTTACCGAATATTTCGCCAAACGCGGCTCGCAGGTCAGCCTGGTGGAGATGCTGGATGCGCCAGGCCGCGATCTCGACCTGATCACCAAAAGTTCCATGCTAAGCATGCTGAGTGAACACCAGGTACAGCTGTGGATGAAGAGCCAGCTGATGGCGGTTCACGGCGATCGCTTCACCGTGAAGCAAGGCGGCGAACAACATGATCTGCCATTCGACTACGGCTTTGTCTGCCTCGGCATGCGCGCCAACCAGCAAGGGCTGGAAGCGATGCAGCAGTGGGCTGGCAGCCATCAGGTACGAATGATGAATATCGGCGACAGCATGATGGCGCGTCGCATTATCGACGGCATTCGTGAAGGACGTGACGTCCTCACCACCCTGGAAGATATGGGCTGTCTGGCGTGAGACGGTGAGTTTTCCCGGCGCGAGGCGGTAATGAATTTTTTAACATTATAGAGGATAGCATCATGGCAGAACGTATCACCGGCCACACCGAACTGATTGGTCTGATCGCCACTCCAATCCGTCACAGCTTATCACCCACCATGCATAACGAGGCGTTTGCTTATCTCGGACTGGATTATGTGTATCTGGCGTTTGATGTCGGTAATAAAGAGCTGAAAGACGTGATTGAAGGCTTTCGCGCCCTCAGTCTGCGTGGCTTCAACGTCTCAATGCCGAATAAATCCACCGTCTGTCAGTACCTCGATCAGCTCTCTCCGGCAGCAAAACTGGTTGGCGCCGTCAACACCGTGGTAAATGATAATGGCGTGCTCACCGGCCATATCACCGACGGTACCGGCTATATGCGTGCGCTGGCGGAAGAGAAGATCAATATCATCGGCGAGAAAATGACCCTGTGCGGCGCCGGTGGGGCTGCCACCGCCATCTGCGTGCAGGCGGCACTAGACGGCGTGCGCGAGATTTCCATTTTCAACCAGCGTGACGCCTTCTGGGACAACGCCAACGCCACCCTCGGGAAAATCCGCGATAACACCAACTGCGTCGTCAATCTGTATGATATTGCCGACACGCAAAAACTGCGTGCCGAAATGAATGACAGTATGATTTTCACCAATGCTACCGGTATGGGCATGAAACCATTTGAAGGTCAGACATTGCTGCCGGATGATAGCTTCCTGCGCCCTGACCTGATCGTGTCGGATGTGGTGTATAAACCACAGAAAACCCGTCTGCTGGAAATTGCTGAGAAAAAAGGTTGTCGCACTATCAATGGCCTGGGCATGATGCTGTGGCAGGGAGCCAAAGCCTTCGAAATCTGGACAGGTAAAGAAATGCCGGTCGATTACATCAAAAACATCCTGTTTTGAGTGAAGGCTACCTATGAAAAACACTTACTTTCCTACTGCCGTAGGGTTGTACCTGAATTACCTGGTGCATGGCATGGGGGTGCTGTTAATGACTCTCAATATGTCTCACCTGGAACAGCAGTGGCAGACCAATGCTGCTGGCGTCTCCGTGGTGATCTCTTCACTGGGTTTTGGCCGACTGATTGTGCTGTTTATCTCGGGAATGCTGTCGGATAAATTTGGCCGCAAGCCATTTATCTATCTTGGTATGCTGTGCTACCTCGGCTTCTTTTTCGGCATTATCAGCTCACAGAGTATTACCACTGCCTTTGCTTTCGGCTTCCTCGCCGGGATGGCGAACAGCTTCCTTGACTCCGGTACCTATCCGGCGTTGATGGAGTCGTTTCCAAACTCAGCCAGTACCGCCAATATTCTGATTAAGGCGTTTGTTTCCGCCGGTCAGTTTCTGCTGCCATTTATTATCAGCGCAGTGGTACTGGCAGATATCTGGTTTGGCTGGTCGTTTATTATCGCCGCCGCGATTATGGTGCTGAATGCGCTGTACCTGATTAAACGTCCGTTCCCGGATCATCGGGCGCTGGCGAAAACAGTTAACACCCCAGTGCAACAGGTCAGCAAGCCGCATGAAGAGCATAAAAGTTCCCTGCTGGATATCGCCTGCTTTACTCTGTATGGCTATATTTCAATGGCGACCTTTTACCTGGTCAGTCAGTGGCTGGCGCAGTACGGTCAGTTTGTCGCCGGAATGCCCTACGCATCGGCGATTAAACTGCTGAGCATCTATACCGTCGGCTCCCTCACCTGCGTGTTTGTCACTGCGGCCCTGGTGAAAAAAGCCGTCAGCTCGGTCACGCTGCTGATGCTGTATACCTTTATCTCACTGGCAGCCCTGCTAAGCGTCTGTCTGCATCCGACGCCGATGGCGGTAATGGTGTTTGCCTTTGTGATTGGCTTCTCGGCTGCGGGTGGTGTAATGCAACTGGGGCTGACCATTATGGCAATGAGCTTCCCGAATGCTAAAGGTAAGGCTACCGGTATCTTCTATAGCGCTGGCAGCCTGGCTACCTTTACCATTCCGCTGATCACCGCCAAACTGTCACAAACCAGCATTGCCAGCATTATGTGGTTTGACGTCGGGATTGCCGCAGCAGGTTTCGCACTGGCTCTGTTTATTGGCTATCGCCAGTTGAGCGCCAGCCACTATGCAGCAAAAGTTAACCGTGTTCAGGCCTGATGCCTGCCAGAAGAGAGAATATTATGTCCCATACTCTGAGCGTTAAAAATCTTACCTTCGGCGCCGGCAAACCGCTGATCTGCGTACCGCTGGTTGGGCGCACGCTGGCGGCTATCAGCGAAGATGCCCGCCAGCTGGCGGAACTACAGGCTGATCTGATTGAGTGGCGGGTCGACCATTATGAAGCGGTAGAAGATGTGGCGCAGGTGAAAGCCGCGCTGCAACAGATCCGCGCCATTCTGCCGCAAGTGCCGCTGCTGTTTACCTTCCGCAGTAAAAAAGAGGGTGGCGAATACGCCCTGAGCGACGATGCCTATTTTAATCTTAATAGCACTATCGCGCGCAGTGGCCTGGTAGATCTGATTGATGTTGAGCTATTCAACGATGAATCACGTATCCGCACCCTGATTGCGCAGGCCCATGAAGCCGGAGTGAAGGTCATTATGAGTAATCATGATTTCCATAAAACCCCGGAAAAAGCGGAAATTATCGCGCGGCTGTGCAGGATGCAGGAGCTGGGGGCCGATCTGCCGAAGATCGCGGTCATGCCACAGTCGCCACAGGATGTGCTGGTGCTGCTGGATGCCACTATCACCATGAAACAACAGCATGCTACCCGCCCGCTGATCACCATGTCGATGGGTAAAACCGGGGTAATCAGTCGTCTGGCCGGCGAAGTGTTTGGCTCTGCGATGACTTTTGGCGCCGCGCGTCAGGCTTCAGCGCCAGGTCAGATCGCGGTGGCTTCTCTGCGTGAGATGTTGAACGTACTGGCGAAGTAATAAAACCACAGCCGGTAAACAGGATAATCTGTTTACCGGCTTTTTTTATTTCAGCGCCAGCGTATTGCAGTGTTGAATAACAAATTGTTTAAATGCCTGTGCGGTAGCTGACAATACCCGTCCTTTACGCATCGCCAGATACACATAGCGTGTTTCGCCAGGGTTGGTAATATTCATTACCTGAACATTAGAATAATCGAGAGTAGTAATCCGTGGCATAATCGCAATACCATAATTAATACTGACCAGTCCGACCATCGCCGTATCTTCTTCGACATAACAGACCACTTTCGGCGTCAGATTTTTCTGGCTAAATATTTTATCAATAAACGGACGCAGGCCACTTTTCTCGGAAAAAAAGATAAACGGATAATCCATCGCATCCGCCAGCTCAATACTCTGCTCACCACGCAGTGCCAGGGGATGATTACGTGACGTAACTAATACCAGTTCCTGACTGATTATCGGCGTAAACTCTATTTCAGTTTCATCCACTAAGTTTGAACAAATAGCCAGATCAAACTTATCGGCTTTCAGTTCCTGTACAATCGACTGCGTGGCCCCCTGAGAGAAGCTAAACACCGCATTCTGCCGGCCTGGTTGCTGAGTAAAGCCTTCAATCAGCTGCGGCACGACCCGTTCCCCCATGGTGTAGATAAATGCCAGGTTGATATTATCCAGTGTGTCGCCGCTCATTCTTTTCAATTCTTCGCGGCCATTTTCCAGCTCACTGATCGCCTTTTCCACATAAGGCAAAAACTGTTTCCCGTACTCGGTAATGCGTACGTTTCTTCCCTGTTTGGCAAATAACATTACCCCTAACTCTTTTTCCAGTTCGGCGATGGCATGGCTGAGTGAGGGTTGAGTGATAAACAGGCTGGTTGCAGCGGCGGTATAATGCTCTTTTTCTGCCAGCCGTTTAAAGTAATAAAGTTGTTTCAGATTCATAACGGTGACTCACGGTGAGGTTCCAGGTTAAAAACAAGCCATCCCTGACAATATAATTAATTTATGAACGTGAATAGTGCAGCCGGGGATTAATTTAAGTCAGGGTTATTTTAAAGGGGGAAGAGATAAATGAACTTGATGCGCATCATGGAAGATGATGGCAAGAGGGAGTAACCGTTCGACAACTTACTGCATCATATTGACAGAGAAGCCACACCCCGCGCGCGGCTGCCTCGCGCTGCCATGCCAGAATAGCATCATAATCCTGGCGGGCGATGGCGCTAAACCCACAGATATACACGCGGCGCTACCTGCCGTGAACGTCGGCTCACTGACCAGTTCACCTAATACCTGCCTTAGTAGCGTCAGTATTGCCGGTGAGGTTTCCCGGAGGGAATCAACGGTAATCCAGGGGCCAGAGGGCTTTGCGCCACAGCCAGCTCGCGGATAAGCGGCGGATAACTTCCCGCTGCTGAGGGTTTAAATACGCTGCTCTATTTTTGCACATTCATTGCTGACCCATTTTCACTAACCGCCGGGGCTTCTGCAAAGAAAATGAGCGAAATAGTCATTAATGACAAAGGATTTACAGCTATTAGCTATCCATAAATCGGTATAACTGGCGATCGCAGGCAGGCATGCGCAAATAAATCATGCCTTTCTGGTGCGATAGTGCAAACGGGTTTATTCGCGGGTAGCGGCCCCGAGAACATACGAGAGCTCTTGCGCTGCTTGTAGCAGTAATTGCTGACTGGCGACATCTTCCGGGTCAAAACGACTGGTTGGCCCGGAAATACTCAGGGCGCCTGCCAGTTGATTATCATGTTTGAATACCGGTACTGAAATAGAAGCCGTCAGCAGGCTGTTCGTCTCCAGCCGGTTTAGCCCTGCCCCGGTTGAGGTAAACAGCCCTTGCTGGTAGCGCCAGCGCTGCGGCATTCCCTGTTCGAAATGGCGCAACACGCTGGCGGCGGAGGTATCATCCATTGCCAGCAGGGTGCCGACAGGCACACTGGATTTAATATGTTGCGGCGAGTCTTTTCGCAGCAGGCACATGCGAAAATCCCCGTCGCGCACATAAAAGGTACTGCTTTCCTGTGTCGCCGCCGTCAGTTTTTCCAGAACCGGCTTCACATGCTGGTGTAGATCAAAAGTGCGTTCGTAGACGCAGCCCAGCTGGTAAGCACGCGAACCCAGTTCATAGCTGCCATCTGCGCGTTTAAACACATAGCGTTCAGCTTCCAGCGTCAGCATATAGCGCAGGATTACACTTTTAAACAACCCGGTGGCTGCTTCCAGTTCACCGAGCGAAATACCGCCCGGATGAGGAATAAAAGCATCGAGGATCGCCAGCGTTCGCTTCACTGCTTTGACGGAACGATCGACATCAGTACTCTTTTGTCTCGACATAACTTCCCATTCAATAAGCCAAAATTCCCGTTACGGATAGGCAGTAATGTACAAAAATTACCATGCCCTGCCAATCAACGGACTACCGGCAAAGTAGCGAATAACATTATCCAGCATCCGTTGTTGCTGCGCCTGCTGCGCCAAATAGGTATTCGCGGCAACATGGGGGGTGAGAATCGCATTTTTTACCGCCAGCAGGCGGGCAGAAACTTCCGGCTCAAATTCGTAAACATCCAGTGCCGCGCCGGCCAGCTGGCCGGACTCCAGCGCATTACAGAGCGCATTTTCATCGACCAGCATCCCGCGGGCGATATTTATCAGATGACCGTCGGCGCCCAGTAAACGCAACACGCCGGCATCGATCACATGGTAGTTTTGCGGCGTACCGCGCGCGGCCACTACCAGCACATCGGCCCATTCCGCTAACTGTTCGAGACTCTCCAGATAGAGGTAGTCACCCGGCTTACGCGTACGGCTGTGGTAGCCCACCGACATATGAAATGCCTGCGCCAGCCGGGCAATTTGCGCGCCAATTTCGCCCAGGCCGTAGATGCCAAGCCTTCTGCCCTGCAAACCAGCCACCAGCGGATAACGCTCGACGCTATTGCCTTGCCACGCACCGGTGCGCAGAAAACGATCGCTGGTGAGGATATGGCGACAGCTGGCAAGGATCTGCCCCATCGCAAACTCGGCCACGCTTGCCGCGTTGGAGCCTGCCGCATTGGTCAGGGTAATACCCTTCTGCTTTAAATAGTCGCCGTCAATAAACTCCACGCCGGAACCATAACAGATCACCAGTTTTAAATTGGGCAGCGCATCAATTAACCCCCGCCCGGTCACAATGCTGCTCATGGTTAACAGGACTTCCGCCGTTTCTGCACCGGCGGGGAGTTCACTACCGTCCAGCACGCGAAGTGGCCCCAACAGATTGCAATGCATGGCTAATTTTTCCACCAGTCCGGCGGGTAACATGCGTGCCATTAATACGTTTTTGTTCATGATAGTCTCATTCATTCTGTTGTCGCCGGATTGTGGTGTTTCCATTTCAGCAAAGCCCAGAGCCCGGCGAGCAAAACAGCCAGCATCGCGGCCATCAGCTGAAAGGTCAGCATAATAGTGCCGACCGAAGCCAGCATTCCGACCAGCAAGTTACCAATCGGCATGGTGCCCTGAAATGACATGCCATACAGCCCCACTACGCCACCGCGTAACTCAGGCGGGCTGTGATGTTGCAGGGTGGAGTTGATCATGGTAGAGAAAAAAGTCAGTGACAGGCCGAGCCAGAGAAAACAGCAGCATGTGAGTAACGGCTGGGTTGATACCGAGATGCCGCCGAGGGCCAATACCGCTGACCATGGCGCAAACTGTAACCACTGCACCAACCGCTGATGGGAGATGCGTGCCGAGATCAACAGTGCCGCAAACAGCGAGCCGACACCGGCGCTGCTAAAAAACCAGCCGGTAAAACGCGCCGTATCATGGAAACTTTGCGCTGCCAGTACCGGGATCAGCGACTGATAAGAGCCGGCAAAAATCCCCATAAACGCCAGCATCGGCAAAAAGCGCATGGCAAAGTCATCGTTTTTTGCATAACGCAGCGCATTACGCATGCCGCCAGCACGGCGCGCATGAGTTTCGCTTTCCACCACCCGCATACTGCGCACGGCAAAGAACATGGTGGTTAGACCGCAGATTGAGATAACAAATCCCGCCGCCGCGCCGTAATGATTAAAACCCCACGCCGCCATCGCCGGACCAAACATACGTCCAATATTAAACACCATGGTATTCATGGCGACTGCGTTATACATCAGCGATTTATCCTGCAGGCTGCTGGTCAGCAGCAGGTGGCGCGTCGGCAGTTCCATGGAAGAGATGCAGCCGGCTACGGCCGCAATCAGCAGGATAAAGAGTGGTGAAATAAAACCTACTATCACGCTGGCAAGCAGTAAGCTGCTGATGGTCATCGACAGGCAGAGAATTTTCATCATGATGCTTTTTACCGTGGCAGGCGTCAGCCGACTGCCAAACAGCAACGGAACGATTAATGCCGGGCAATAGAGCAGAAAATTCAGTACGCCAAGTAACCACGGCGAATGACTCATTTGCCACAGCAATAAATTCAGGGTGACGTTTTGGGTCCATAAACCCAGAATCGATGCCGCCTGTCCCATCAAATACCTGCGTGTCATCCGCTCTTTAAAGACAGGAAAAGTACCAGCCAGAATCATGCTACATCCTTGAGGGCGTCGGGTTAAAACCGCTACCGGTAAAAAGAGGGCGCAAAAATAAGGCTCCACCAGCGAACGCTGCCGAGCCAGGCAAAAAATTACTTCAGGCTGCGACAGAAGCGCTGAATACGCGCACAGGCCTCTTCCAGTTGCGCCATGGAAGCGGCATACGAGAGGCGGAAGTTAGGCGCCAGTCCGAACGCATCGCCATGCACCAGCGCCACCCCCTCACTGGCCAGCAACGCTTCGGTAAAGTCTTTATCGCTGCTGATCACGCGCCCTTCCGGGGTCGTTTTATTCAGGGTGCCGGCGCATGACGGATAGACATAAAACGCCCCCTGCGGCACCTGACAATCGAGTCCTGGCGCCGCATTAAGCGCGGCAACAACGTAATTACGCCGGGCGACAAAGCTGGCGCGCCACTCCTCCAGAAACGCCTGCGGTCCGGTCAGCGCAGCAACCGCCGCCCATTGTGAAATCGAGGAAACACCAGAGGTGGTCTGCCCTTGAATGGTCTCCATCGCTTTAATCAACGGCGCGGGTCCGGCACCATAGCCGACACGCCAGCCGGTCATGGCATAGGCTTTCGACACGCCATTAATGATCAGCGAACGTTCAAGCAACGCCGGCTCAATCTGCGGGAAGGTATAAAACTGGCTATCGTCATAGACCAGTTTTTCGTAAATATCATCCGCCATCACCCAGACATGTGGGTGACGTAGTAATACATCAGCCAGCGCACGCAGCTCATGTTGGCTGTAGACGGCACCGGAAGGATTAGATGGCGAATTAAACAGCAGCCATTTCGTTTTTGGCGTAATTGCCTGTTCGAGAATATCGGCAGTCAGCTTGAAGCCGTGCTGCGCACTGGCCGAAACAATGACCGGAGTCCCGCCGCACAGCGCCACCATTTCCGGGTAGGAGACCCAATAAGGCGCCGGGATGATCACCTCGTCGCCCGGATTCATGGTCGCCATCAGGGCATTAGAGATAATCTGCTTAGCGCCGTTTGAGACGATAATCTGTTTACTGCTGTACTCCAGCTGATTATCCACGCGGAATTTATTCACCACCGCTTCACGCAATGCCGGGATACCGGCAATCGGCGGATATTTCGTCTCGCCATTGTTCATCGCCTGCAGTGCCGCCTGCTTAATATGCTGTGGGGTATCAAAATCAGGTTCGCCCGAGCTCAGTGCAATCACATCCCTGCCCTGCGCTTTCATCTCACGCGCAAGCTGGCTGGCTGCATTACTGGCAGAAGGTTTAATACGATCGAGGGTTTGAGAAAGAATGTTCATGTCCGGAGTCCTGTCAGTGACGAATATCGGCAACAAATTTTTGCGCACGGGGATGTTGTGGTTGGTGGAAAAAAAGTTCTGGTTTGGCACGTTCAATAATTTCGCCCCGATCCATAAAGATGACGCGGTCGGCAACCTCGCGGGCAAATCCCATCTCATGGGTCACACACACCATGGTCATACCCTCTTTGCCGAGCTGCTTCATCACCTGTAATACTTCGCCTACCATTTCCGGATCGAGAGCGCTGGTTGGTTCATCAAACAGCATGACCGGCGGCTTCATTGCCAGCGCACGGGCAATCGCCACTCGCTGCTGCTGTCCCCCAGATAGCTGATGTGGATAAGCCTGCAATTTCGCGGCAAGACCAACCTTCTCCAGCAACGCAGTGGAGACTTCATCGGCTTCGGCCTTACTGCTCTTTCTTACCCGCCGCTGGGCAAGGGTAACGTTTTGTAATACCGTCAGATTGGGAAACAGATTGAACTGCTGGAAAACAAAACCGATATTGCTGCGAAACTGATTCAAATCGACGCTATCGTCACGGCTGTCCACACCGTTGACCAGGATTCTGCCGTTCTGGATCTCTTCCAGACGATTGATAGTACGGATTAAGGTTGATTTGCCCGATCCCGAGGGGCCGCAGACCACTACCACTTCACCTTTTGCCACCTGTTCACTGACGCCATTCAGGACTTTATGCGGGCCATACCATTTTTCGACATTTTCAAGTTTTAACATCTCAGCTCCCTACAGCTTAATCTGACGCTTGCGTTGAATAACCTGTTCCAGTTTCCCGACCAGTTGCGTCAATGAAAAACAGACGATGAAATAGATAATTGCCAACACCCCAAACACCTGCAGCGGTTTGGTCAGTTCCAGGGTATTAATCTGATAAGCCGAGTAAGTTAATTCGGCAACACCGATCACATAACCCAGCGAGGTGTTTTTAATCAGATTAATAAACTGATTAAGGATGCTGGGGATCATGGTAAATAACGCCTGCGGCAGAATAATTTCCAGCATAGTGCGAGAATAACTAATCCCCAGCGTGCGGGCCGCTTCAATCTGTCCGCGCGGAACCGAAATAATCCCGGCCCGGACAATTTCGCCGAGAAATGCCATCTCATAAATAATCAAAGCCACAATCAACGTTTTGACGCCGGAAATTGAGTGCCCGGAGATTAATGGCACGGCAAAATAGGACCAGAATACTAACATCAGCACGGGCAGACCACGAATCACACTGGTAAAAAAAGTGACCGGCAGGTAAATAATTTTAAATTTACTGGTGCGCGCAATACCAATAAATATCGCCAGCGGGAAGGCGCAAAGCAGGCCGGCAGCGGCGATAAACAGAGTTAAAACCAGCCCCCCTAACGGACCATCCGGATAATTGCCTATCAGAATCAGATCACGATAGCTGATAATAATGTCTAACATATCGCTCATCTTATCGGCTCCCGGCGCGGAAAATAAAACGGTCATAAGCAGACCCGATGCTGACAATCAGCAGCGAACCCGTCAGATAGATCGCCGAGACAATAGCGAAAGCCTCGAAAGTCCTGAATGTCTCATTCTCAATTTGTTTCGCAGCGTAAGTGAGTTCGGCCACACTAATGGCCATCGCCAGACTGGTGGACTTATACAAGGCCAGCGACTGCCCCAGCAATGGCGGAATCGACACGCGAATCGACTGCGGCAGGATCACATCACGCATCGCCTGAGAGAAGGTCAGGCCAAGTGCGCGACAAGCCTCCATCTGTCCACTGGCAATTGAACGTAGCCCACTGCGCAGATCTTCGGACATAAACGCGGCGGTGTTCAGCGTCAGGGCGATATAAGCAAAAAAGAATTCGCTGCCATGCTGATTTACCCATTCTGACAGAGCATATGGCAGCACCGCTGACAGACCGAAATACCAGAGCAGCAGCTGAACCAGTGCCGGAACATTGCGATGATATTCCACGTAAACCACAACAAACCAGCGCAACGGGGCAATGCCACAAATACGCATTGATGCCAGCAGTAGAGCCAAAATAAAACCAGAAATCAGGCAAATAAAGAACAGGGTCAATGTGGTTTCCAGCCCCGTAATAATCCACTGCAAATACTGCCCTTGCAGTAAGGTAATAGGGTCAAAATTTATCATCAGACTCGACTCCCTGAAGCAGGTATAGCGAAAACACCGTCATGCCATCGCGTTTTTATTGCACAGCGCAGATAAATAAAAACTCACTGACAGATTAATAGATCAATCTGCGATTACAGATAAAATAACGCCGCAACCGCTGCCAGTGCGGCGTATATGCTGACATGGATTACTGGACGCTGTTTCTGACTTGTTCTATCGGTTCCAGTTTATGCTCACGTTTAATTTTATATACCGTATCCGCACCCAACCATTTATTCCAGATGGCATCCAGCTGACCATCCTGCTCCATTTTTTCCAGTGCACTATTTACCGCAGCGAGAAACTCAGGCTCATTCTTTCTGATCCCCAATGCATTTGGCTCCCAGCTAATCGCCTGATCGATAAAGGCATACTTTCCTTTACCGGCCTGCAGATAACGCATACCTGAAGTCTGAGCAAAAGCCTGTCCGCTGATTTTACGTTGCTCAAGCGCGAGGAAACCTGATGGGGAATCATGGTAGGTCACTACGCCAATGGCCGGGAAAGATTTACGTAGCCAGTATTCAGAAGTGGATCCGGAAGTCATCCCCACACGTTTACCATCGAGATCGGCGAGAGTTTTATAACCTGCCGCCACCGGCACCAGCACTTTTAACGGTACCTGGAAATGCGAAGAGGAAAAATCGATCTGCTTTTCGCGTTCTTTGGTATAGCCCATCGCCGCTGAAAGAATATCGACCCGACCAATCTGTAGTTCAGGAATACGGGCTTCTACCGACAGGTTCTTCTGTACCATTTTGACGCCCAGCTGATCTGCCAGCCCCTGACAGACATCCACGTCAAATCCGACAATCTTACGGGTTTTCGCATCGGTAAAACCCAGAGGTTCGGTGGTGGAAAGCGTGCCGCACACCATCTCACCCCGCGCTTTAATATCCGCCAGTTGATTGGCTGATGCAGCTCCATTTACAGCAAGCAGTCCCAGCAATGAACCAGCCAGCATAAGGGCGCTGACGAGTTTTCGTTGCCGGGCAGGGATTGTTACATTTCTGGCCACTGGTAATCCTCCTGGTTTCAAAACAAGTGAGAAAGTCGTTCCTGTCAGTGCGGACAACTTCGTTAACACCCAGTCAAACGCATGTGCATTTTCATAATGGCATTATGATTTTATTAATGCACAAACAATGCCATCTTCCGGGACTCAGCAGAATGGATAGGGAAAACCCTTTATATTCAGTTAAATATAAATCTCAAACAAAATGTTATAAGCCAGTCTGCCTGACCTGAATAGCGCAGATGGCGGGGAGAAAAAGCGCTGGCGGAAAATTTTACTGCACCGTTTCAGGGAACAATGTTCCATCATGGGGAAAGTCGGCACCGGCAGAAAATGGCTATCGGTTCTGCACCACGGCAACGGGTTGTGTACAACGGGCAGGAAAGTTACTCTTATCTCCCTGCTTTATTGATATCCGGACGCCATTAGCTTATGTCTGTTGTTGCCAAAAGAAAGAACGATCCTGAAGGACTGAAAAAACGCATTATCGCCGGAGCACTGAAGGCCTTCGCGGAGTTTGGCATGCAGGGTGCGCGCCTCGAACAGATTGCGGAACATGCCGACACCACCAAACGCATGGTGGTCTACCACTTTGGCAATAAAGAAAACCTCTATATCACGGTGCTGGAACTGGTGTATCAGCAGATTCGCCAGCATGAAACCGGGCTGAATCTCTCGGCGCTGCCCCCACAGGAAGCGATGATTAAACTGGTTGAAGAGAGCTTTAATTATCACGCCACCCATGCCGACTTTATCCGCCTGGTATGCAGTGAGAATCTGCTGCGCGGCCGCTATATCAGCCAGTCGGCGCGGATTCAGGCACTGAATAAAAGTGCGCTGGATGTGCTTGATGATATTCTGACGCGCGGACGCGCTGCCGGCCTGTTCAGCGATGAGGTGGAAACCATTGATGTACACCGTCTGATCAGCAGCATTTGCGTCCATCATGTCTCGAATCGCTACACCTTCAGTACCCTGTTTAATCGCGATAGCAATGAAGACCAGAGCGCCGCACGTAACCGTCGGTTAGCCGTCACCGCGACGCTACGTTATATCCGTCGCCAGTAACTCACTGGCGCGACCGGCATTTATGCTGCCCCGCTCACAGTTATCATCTGACAGCCACTAATCCCTTTGACTTTTATAGCCAGCAAAATATACAAGTAGTCACAGGCGTGTAACTGGTAATCCAGGCAAGACCTGAAGCGATCCTTTAAACAAAGGAGGGCTTCAGGTCTTTTTTTTTGGGGACAGGAGAGTCGTAATATGAATTACATTAAAACGGCCCAGGATATTGTTGACCTGGTGGGCGGCGTTAACAATATCGACCATATTGAACACTGTTCTACCCGACTGCGTTTGAGTCTCCATGATAATCAGCGGGTTGATCAATCGGCACTGGAAAAAGTGCCGGGGGTGTTGGGCGTCAGAATTAACGCCCAGTGCCAGGTGATTATTGGCAGCGAAGTGGTTGAGGTATACGAGGCGGTCAGAGCGCTGGCGCAGGAACGCCAGTCAGGGAACCGGCCCGCCGCCGCCCCGGCCTCGCGCGTCGCCCTGGTGATTGATTTTATTATTAGCGTGTTTCAGCCACTGGTGCCGGCGATTGCCGGTGGCGGCGTACTGAAATCCCTGCTGCTCTTGCTCGATTTAGTCGGCTGGTTAAGTCGCAGTAGTTCCACCTATAAAGTGCTGGATAATATCGGTTCGGCACCGCTCTATTTTTTGCCGATTCTGGTGGCGATTACCACCGCGACAAAATTAAAAGTTAATATTCTGGTCGCGGTCTCTGCGGTATCGGTGATGGTCTTACCGGCGATGGCGAAACAACTGGCTGAAGGCGCGCAGTTTCTCTCACTCGATCTGCAGAATGTCGCCTACGCCTCGCAGGTATTCCCGGCGATTATGTGCGTGATTTTCTACGCGCAAACTGAAAAGCTGTTTAACCGCTTCACTCCCGGCGCACTGCGTATTTTCCTTTCGCCAATGCTCTCTTTGCTGGTAACCGTGCCGATCACCCTGCTGTTCCTCGGCCCCTTAGGTTATGAAGTGGGATCGGGTCTGGCGACGGTGATCCTCTGGCTGTACAGCAAATTAGGTTTTGTCGCAACCGCCCTGCTGGCTGGCGTATTGCCGTTTATGGTGGCTTCCGGCATGCATAAACCGATGATCCCATATGTGGTGTCATCGATGGGGCAATTTGGTCGCGAACTGTTATATCTGCCCGCCTCACTGGCGCACAATATTGCCGAAGCGGGAACCTGTCTGGCTATTGCTCTGAAGAGCAAAGACAAGGTAGTAAAATCGACGGCCATCTCTGCCGGTATCTCTGCGCTGTGCGGTATTACCGAACCCGCGCTGTACGGCATTACCTTACTCAATAAAAAGGCACTGTATAGCGTGATTGCCGGCAGTATGGTCGGCGGCGCATTTATCGGCTGGATGGCGGTGGAAGCCTATGTGCTGGTAGGGCCAGGCCTGGCCAGTATTTCAATGTTTGTTTCGCCGGAGAATAAATGGAACATCATTTACGCTTTCGCCGGCGCCGGGCTGGCGTTTGTCGTCTCCTTTCTCGCCACCCTGCTGTTCTGGCATGAAGCACAGCCCCTCGCCAGCGGCGAACTGCCGGCGGTCGGTAATCAGTTCCGCTTTAACAGTCCGGTGGAAGGTCAGGTCATTCCGCTGGAACAGGTGAATGATGAAGTCTTTTCACGCCGCATTATGGGTGACGGTATCGCCATCCGCCCGTTGAAAGGCGCGCTCTATGCGCCGGCAGACGGCACCATCAGCAACGTGTTTGAAACCGGCCACGCGGTCAGCATGCTGACCGACAGCGGCGTTGAGCTTATTTTCCACATCGGGATCGATACCATCAAACTGAACGGCCAGGGCTTTCACCCCCTGGTCAGCGCCGATCAACCGGTAAAAACGGGCGATCTGCTGGTTGAGTTTGACCTTGATGCGATTATTGCCGCGGGCTATGACCCGGTTGTGATGATGATCATCACCAACGGTGAGCGCTTTAGTCTGCAGTCCGAAACACCTGACATTAATATCAACAATCATAGCTACATTATGACCTTAAAGGAGTCTGTATGATGGATAACAACACCGCGTTTCCGCATGGCTTTCTGTGGGGTGGCGCTATCGCCGCCAATCAGGCTGAAGGCGCATGGAATCTGGACGGGAAAGGACCATCGGTCGCGGATGCGATTACCTGGAAACCCAATTTGGATCTGACTAACTATGACGGTCATATGGCGCTGACGGATGAAAATATTGCCGATGCGCTGAAGGGTAAAAATGATGCGCGCTATCCGAAGCGCCGTGGCATCGATTTCTATCATCGCTATAAAGAAGATCTGGCGCTGTTTGGCGAAATGGGCTGTAAAGTGCTGCGCGTCTCAATTGCCTGGTCACGCATCTTCCCCACTGGTGAAGATGCCCAACCGAATGAAGCCGGACTGCAGTTTTATGAGGATCTGTTCCGTGAGATGCGGAAACAGAAGATTGAGCCACTGGTGACGCTATCGCATTATGAAATGCCGCTGGTGCTGAGTGAAAAATATAACGGCTGGGTGCATCGCAATGTGGTTGATGCCTTTGTCCGTTATAGCAAAGTCTGCTTTGAACGCTACAAGGATCTGGTGCGTTACTGGCTTACCTTTAATGAAATCGACAGCATCCATCGCCACCCTTTTACCACCGCCGGTATTCGTCATGAAAAAAGTGCGCCGGGGAAAGAGGTAGAGGACGTTTATCAGGGTCTGCATCATCAGTTTGTCGCTTCGGCGCTGGCTACCCGCGACTGTCATCATATTATTCCTGATAGCCAGGTTGGCTGTATGCTGACTAAGCTGACAACTTACCCGCGTACCTGTCATCCGTCAGATGTCGAGGCGACGCTGAAGAAAAATCTGGAAAACTATTTCTACGCCGATGTGCAGGTGTTCGGTAGCTATCCGCCGCTGATCAAACGCGATCTTCAGTTACGCGGCATTCAGATTGAGATGCAGCCAGACGACCTGGAGATCCTGCGCCAGCATACCGTAGACTTCGTCTCATTCAGTTACTATATGTCGCTGACCGAATCCACCCAAAGCGATATGGAACGTACTGCGGGAAACACCATTCTCGGGGTGAAAAACCCGTACCTGCCAGCTTCCGAATGGGGATGGCAAATTGACCCGGTGGGGCTGAAAATCTCTCTGCTGGAGCTGTACGATCGTTATCAGAAGCCGCTGTTTATTGTCGAGAACGGTCTTGGCGCAAAAGATACCGTGGTGGCGGGTAAAATCCACGACGGCTACCGGATTGACTACTTCCGCTCACATTTCGAGCAGATGCGGGCGGCGATTTATGAAGGGGTCGAGCTGATGGGCTTTACCAGTTGGGGGGCGATTGATCTGATCAGCGCCGGTACCTCACAAATGTCGAAACGCTATGGTTTTATCTATGTCGATCAGGATGATGAAGGCAATGGTACGCTTAACCGCCTGAGAAAAGATTCGTTTTACTGGTATCAAAAGGTCATCGCCAGCAATGGCAGCGACCTTGCCTGATCGTTAACAGCAGCCGCAGGGAACAAACGTGATTAAAGTGAATAAATCGCTGAATAACAGCATGCTACTGGTGGACCATGATCAGCAGCAGATGATTCTGTTCGGCAAAGGGATTGGCTTTGGCACCAAACCGGGTACCCTGGTAGACGTTGCCGATGTGGAACAGGTGTTTATTCCGCTGGACAAGTTAAAGTCGCGACACTTTCTTTCACTGACAGATACCATCCCTGCGGCTTTTTTTGACCTAACCCATGACATTATTACCCTGGCGCAACGCCAGTACGTTGAGCAACTGAACTCGGTGCTGTTTTTTACCCTGGCAGAGCACCTGTTCTACGCCGTTGAACGCAGTAAAAACGGCCAGAACTTTGCCAATAAATTAAGCTGGGAGATCAGGCGCTACTACCAGCGGGAATACCAGCTGGGGGTACAGGCAAAAGAGATGACCTGCGCACGCTTTGCCGTGACGTTACCGGAGGATGAGGCGGTAAATATCGCCTTTCATTTGATTAATGCCTGCGGAGATATGGAGAGCAGCGACGCCCATCAGCAGGTGCAACTGGTCAACCGTATCGCCGAAATTGTACGCTACAAGCTCAATAAGAATATCGATATTAACTCGATTAACTACAGCCGCTTTATTACCCATTTGCGCTATTTTGCCGAAAGGGTAACCAGCCAGAAAATTGTGGCCCGCGACAGCGACGATTTTTACCAGGAACTGCTGAAATTCTATCCGCTGGCGATGTCGGTTTCCTGGGCGATCAGGGACTATATTCAGGAAAAATATCAGCTTACCCTGCCAAAAGATGAACTCACCTGGCTAACCATTCATATCAGTCGCCTTGCCGACAGCCATGATACTGAGAACAGTCACGACTAAAATCCTCCCCCACCGGCGGCATTTCTCCGGCGGTGGCAGGGTGTGGCTATCATGCCGCGAATAGCACGCCCCGGCGACGATGTGCCCGGCACCTCTCCAGCCAGATTTGGCTATCAATTATCGCGTCACTGCCCCCTGGTTTGACACCTTTGGCATCTCCCCGCAGGTTCATCATTCGCGGGGAAGCATGTGCCATAGTCTACGCTTTACAAAGCGGTGGATTTTACCATCACCGTCTCAGGAATGCTCGTTGCGGGCAGTTCACAGACCAGTTAAAAGGCAAGCCGTAGTGAAACAAGACAACGAATACTTCCCGTTAAGAAACCCTCAATCGGTCGACAGTGACAGCAGTATCTGGAACTGGGCGCAGAACGCGCGGTTGGGTGAGCGTAGCAGGTTGCGCCGCCCGGCCAGTGAAGCCGAGCTGCAATCGCTGATTGCCAGTCATCCGGGCAAAATCCGCGTACTTGGCAGTCGCCTTGCCGCTGGCCGGATGCTAAAAGCTGACGATAATGACGACCTGCTGCTGGATCTCAGCCGGCTCTCCGGCCTGCTGTCAACCACGGAGAGCAGCGTCACCTTTGCCGCGGCAACGCCGCTAAATGAAGTGTATCAGACGCTGACCCGGATGGGGCGGATGCTGGCCTCTTCACCGGGCGTGATCGCCATTCAGACCCTTGCCGGAGCAATGGCGACCGGTACTCATGGTCAGGGTTTGCAACAGAGCTCACTGGCGGATGAGGCAATAGCGATTCGTATGGTGCTGGCCGACGGGACGATAACAGAATTTGATCGTCAGCATCCGTGGTTTGGCGCCGTACAGGTGGCGTTAGGTTGCCTCGGGGTAGTCACGGCGGTAACGTTACATACCGTGCCTGCGCGCATCTATACCTGCTTTAAAAATGCTGTCAGCGCCAGCACACTGGAAAGCGATATTTATCACTGGAATAACGACTTTGCGCTCAGTAAAGCCTGGTGGTTTGTCGATGACGAGCAAATGCATGTCTGGTGCGCGCGGGAAGCCAGCGCTGAAGAGCAGCAGAAATATCAACTGAATCTCGGCGAACTGGTGAAACAGCCGGACAGCAATAGCTCACTTAACGATACCATTGAGCAAACGCTGGAGCATATGCATCACGACACGCAGATTCGTGGCGAAGGCGGCAGGCAGTTTAAAACCGTCACCCGCTTTAAAGATTTCTCCGATGTCACCGGCGATATCTATCAGGTGTTTTGTCGCGGCATCGCGGTCCCGCAAATCAATGTCGAAATCGGCATTCCACTGGCGCGCGCCGCCGACGTGATCGCTAAAATCAAACGCTGGTATGCACAGAATCATCCGCATATGCATTATCCCATTATTTTGCGCTGCACTGGCCCCTCTTCCGCCTGGCTTAGCCCGGCCGCGCAGCAGGCTACCTGCTTCTTTGGCTTTGTGGTGTATTACGCGGATGACGGCACCCTGTCGACAGAAGGCACACATTTTCTCAGTGAAGTGGAAAAATTGCTGGCGGCCGAAGGCGGACGCCCACACTGGGGAAAATATTATCATCAGCATCTGTATCACTGGCGTGAGTGCTATCCGCAGTGGGATGCGTTTCGTGCCGTGCGGCAGCAACTCGATCCGACGGGAAAATTCAGCAACGACTATCTTTCACAACTTTTTGACTGATTAATCTGACCAGGGGGATGCATTATGCAGGCATGGATTACACTACTGACTCAACCCGACTATCTGGCCGGTGTACAGGCACTCCATAAGTCATTACGCCAAAGTAAAACCCGCTATCCACTACTGGTGATGGTGACCGAAAATATTGCCCCGGCAACCTGCGCGCAGTTAAAAGCCGGGGGCTGCGAGGTCATTGCCGTATCGCCACTCAGTCCCCACCCTGAACTGGCCCGGCATTATGCCTCGGCCCAGTTCGCCGAAGTCTGGACCAAACTCCGCGCCTGGCAATTAACTGACTATCAGCGGCTGGTATTTCTCGATGCCGATATGCTGGTGGTGCAAAATATGGATGAGCTGATGAGCGTCGAACTGCCGGAAAATGGTATTGCCGCCTGCCATGCCTGCCGTTGTAATCCAAACCGCATTGCCACCTACCCAAAAAGCTGGGTGCCGGAAAACTGCTTCTACAGCTGGCAGGATCGTCAGCGGGCGGCGCCAGAGCAGCTGGATGCTTATTTTAATGCCGGTTTTCTGGTACTGACGCCGGACGCGGAGATATTCCGCCAGCTGGAACAGCGTATCGCCGCGATTGACGATCTCTCGCGTTACCCGTTCTCTGAGCAGGATTTGCTTAATGAGCATTTTAATCGGCGCTGGAAAGTCCTTCCCTGGATCTATAATGCGTTAAAGACGCTGTCAGTCCAGCATCCCGCAACATGGCATAGCGCGCAGGCAAAGAATATCCATTATATCCTCGCCAAGCCGTGGAACCGCGACTGGCAGAAGTCTGAGGCGGAATCTGACCCTTACTACTCACTTGACGCCCTGTGGTTACAGCTAGCCAGTCAGCCAGAGAAAGCCGGTTAAGTGTGGTAAACCAAAAAGGAAACAGTGATGCGTATTGGATTTATCGGACTTGGTTCGATGGGCCAGCCGATGGCAGAGAACCTGCAGCGGGCCCATGGCCAGCTTAGCGTCTGGAATCGTTCTGCCGCGCCGGCCGAGGCGCTGGAGAAACTCGGCGCCACCCGATGTGAATCACCGGCCGAAGCGGCGCAGTGTGACGTGTTGATCAGTATGCTGGCGGATGATGCCGTCACCCGGCAGATTATTGTCGAACACGGGGCGCTGGAGTCACTGGGCGATGGCGGCATCTGGATTAATATGGCCACGGTCTCCGTCGATTTCACCTGTCAAATGCAGGCACACGCCGCGGTAAACGGTGTCAGTTATCTTGCCGCGCCGGTATTAGGGCGTAATGATGTTGCAGCGGCCGGCAAGCTGAATATCCTCACTGCCGGAGAGAGAAGCCTGATTGCCCGCGTACAGCCGATTTTCGATATCCTCGGCCAGCAGACCTGGTATTTTGGCCATGAGGCGACACAGGCGATAACGGCAAAACTGGCGGCAAATTTTATGCTGGGCAGCGCTATTGAAGCGATGGCGGAAGCCTCCGCGCTGGTGCGCGCCCATGGCATTCCCGCCGCTGACTTTCTTACCATGCTGACCAGCACGCTATTTAATGCCCCGGCGTATAAAGGTTATGGCGAGTTGATCGCCAAAGAGCGCTACTCTCCGGCAGGGTTTAAACTGCGTTTAGGCCTGAAAGATATTCGTCTGGCACAACAGGCCGCCGAGGCGAAAAACGTACCGATGCCATTTGCCAGCGTGATCCGCGACAACAGCGTCGATGCGCTGGCGCATCATGAGGGGGATCTGGACTGGGCGGCACTGGCGAAAGTCGCCGCGCGCCGTAGCGGCCTGAAATAATCACGGATACAAGGGCGGTGATACCCTTCGGTTAACATCAATGTCACAGGCGTTTCGTTCGTCAGGCCACGAAGGTAAAAACCATCAGCAACGAGACCATTAAAGGCCCCCAATCTGTACGGGCGGGATTTATTCCGCCCGTGGGCATCCGAACCATTAAAGGCCTCCCAATCGTAGGGGCGGGATTTAGGTACAAACCGGTCACATGGGTAACACTTTAGACCGGGCACATGGGTAACAGTTATAACTGGCATAGCGGAGGAGACTCACTATGCCCTGGACTGAGACTGTTATCATGCAACGCCTCGAATTCATCCGTGCCTGCCATGCAGGCACTCATTCTTTTGCTTCCCTTTGCCGCCAGTTCGGCATCAGCCGTAAAACCGGATACAAGTGGCTTAACCGTTTTCAGCACGATGACCCCCTGTCTCTGGCTGACCGTTCCCGTGCACGTCTTACGCAGCCGCACCGCATCCCACCCGATGTCGCCCGGCAGCTCATCGACCTCAGGCTCACTCATCAGGACTGGGGGGCCAGTAAAATCCGTCAGTGGCTCCTGAACCACAACGTAAACTTTGATGTCCCGGCCGGCAGCACTGTCGGTGACCTCCTCAAACGCGAAGGCTTAATACCTGACCGTAAAAAGCGCAGACGCACACCGGGCAACGTGCAGAAGCTGACCGATATCCGTCACGTTAATCAGGTCTGGAGCGCTGACTTCAAGGGCCGCTTCCGGCTACTGGACCGCAGCTACTGCCGTCCCTTTACCCTGACCGACAACCACAGCCGCTACCTGCTGGCATGCGAGGCTGGCCAGGCGGAAAGTACGGTGTTCGTTCGCGCCTGTCTGGAAAAGGTCTTCAGGGAGTGCGGGCTGCCGGAAGTACTGCGTACGGATAACGGGGCGCCTTTCGCCGGTTCAGGCATCGCCGGACTGAGCCAGCTCAGCGTGTGGCTGATAAAGCTGGGTATCCTGCCGGAGCGCATCAGGAAAGGTCACCCGGAGCAGAACGGACGGCATGAGCGGATGCACCGTTCGCTGAA
>NZ_JAHXPU010000024.1:0-80990 GCF_047308185.1 Pantoea sp. B65 | reverse complement strand
ACCGCGGTGCCGCCATACGGATAGTACTCTTCCTGGCTGATAATATTGCCGTCAGCATCCAGTTCCAGTTCGCTGCTGTGGACAAGATTATCGTAGCTGTAGCGCAGCTGATTATTACTGATGCCGTCCGGTTTGCCGGTTAGCCAGTGCAGCACCCGCACCTGTGCGCGTCCCGCTTCGCCAACGCTGATCACCTGCAACGCCTCACTTAAACTCTCCCCGCTGTAGCGGCTGCGTAATTCGATCCGCGGCAGCCAGAGCGCGCGCCGCGTCTGCGTGCTGTTGCCGGTTTTCTGCACGCTGGTTTTAATGATGCGCTGGCTGTCACTGTTATAGCGGTAGCTTTCGTGGTCTGCGGGCTGACCGTCGCGCACCACCGGCGTCACCTGCAGCAATTCGCCGCGCGCTGTCCAGTTCAGACTCTGGCCTGGCTGCAGCCGGGTTTGCTGACCGCCGGCGGTAAAAAACGCTTCCACCTGCGCCGGCTCTGCCGTCAGGTTGCTGATCAGCGCCCGGTTGCTGCGGGTGGATACCGTGATATCAGTGGTATAGTTGTTGCCGCTGGCGGGTGCGCTATGGCGTATCCGCGTCAGATTACCGCCGCGATCATAAAGGTAGCTGCGGGTGTAAGCGGCAAACGCGCTGCTGTCGGCGGGAAGAGGGACGCTGGCGGACGGTGGCGTGATGCTCTGGCGGGAAAGCGTCGCCATTTCACGGCCGCTGGCGGACACCAGCTGATACAGACTGTCGTAACCGTAGCTGTTTTCCGGCACCACTTTCTCATTGCGCCAGAAGCGGGTCGCTTCCGCATCGTTTATGATGCGCAGCACATTGCCGACCGGATCATACTGATAGCGCAGATCCTGCAGCACCCTGGCCCCGGCCGGATGCCCGGCCGGGCGGGCGGTTTTTATTGCGCTCAGGCGCTGCGTTTCCGGCTGATAACTGTAGCTGGTCACGACCCCGTTGCCATGCTCCTCACGCAGCTTTTGTCCGCTGGCCGAGTAGGTCAGGGATTTGACAATCACCTGCTCCGTAGCGCCCTTCAGCGTCAGCCAGCTGTTGTGCAACTGACCGGCAACAGTGTAAGCCTGACGTTGCCGATTCCCCATGGCATCGGTAGTGGTAAGCGGCAGGCCGCTGGCATCGGCGGTGCTCAGGGTGATAAAGCTTTCCGCTGCCAGCAGCGCATTCCAGGCGGCCTCATTCTCCCCCTGCCAGTTGGCGTTATTCTCCTCCGCAAGCAGGCGCTGCGTTAGCGACAGAGCCACCCCGCTCAGGGCGATACTATCGGTCTGCATCAGACCGGCGGTATCGTAGTGGCGCAGGCACTGCCCGGCAAGGTTGCGATCTTTTTCCGCCTGGGTATTTCCCCCCCAGACAAAACGATCGGTGATGCGGCCATTTTCAACAATGCTCAGCAGATGCCCCGGCAGTTCCGCACGCTGATACTGCCAGTTGCGGATGACACCGGCGGCATTAATGCTGCGCGCCGGGCGGCCAGCGCTGTCATTCAGGTTCAGGATAATGCCGGCATCAACGCTGGCGCTGCGCAGTACCTGTCCGCTCAGTGAGGTAAGATACGAAAAATTGGCGGCCTGCTGAAGTTCATATAACCGCGGGTCTGTACTTTGCGCCAGAAAACCGCGTGCATCATAGCGGTGACGGCTGATACGCTGATCGGTGTTCTGCAGGCTGTCAGGATGACGCTGGTAACGAATATTGCGCACCGTCAGCCCGCGGTTATCAACCACCACCACCTCCGGCGTTTGGCTAAATAAAGCAGTATCTGTTCCGGGCATGCGGGTCTTCCTCCAGCCTGCGGGTAAGATATTCTGATTTATCTATCCTGGCAGTCGGCGTCAGCACGTGCCGTGGCTGCAATATTAGAGTTTCCGCGCTTATTTATTCCAGCCAGCCACAATAATCAACATCCCGCTAAACGCCACCGCCGCCCCCAGCCAGTCATAATGGCTCAGGCGTACGCCATCCACAAAGCGTAACCACAGTAAGGCCGTCATCACATAGACGCCGCCATAGGCGGCATAGACCCGTCCGCTGGCCGCCGGATGCAGTGTCAGCAGCCAGACAAACAGCGTCAGGCTCAGCGCCGCCGGAATCAGTAACAGCACCGATGCCCCTTTTTTCAGCCACAACCAGGGTAGAAAACAGCCAATAATTTCGGCCAGTGCGGTAAGAAAAAATAACAAGGAGGTTTTGAGCATTGCGTAAAGATCTCTCAGAAATGTAAACAAGCCGGTTGTGCGGCTGGTGAGCGTCTGGACCGCGATGATATAATAGAAAAGATTTTGACCCATACAGGAACTGATGATGAAAATTTTGCCTACCCGCCTCGCCTCAGCCTTTTTGCCCCTGACGCTGCTGGCTGCCGCACTGGCAATGCAACCCGCTGCTATGGCGAAAACCGACCGTCTAATTATCGAGAATGGCGACAACGCCCTTAGCAGCGAACAGGCTCGTCAGGATAAAGAACAGTGGGACGATACGCGCATGCTGCGCAAAAAGGTCAATAGCCGCGTCGAAAAACAGTTCGACAAATCAGACCGTGCATTTGATACCCGTGATGCCTGCGAACAGAGTTATAACGTTAACGCGTACTGGGAAGCCAACACCCTGCGCTGTCTCGATCGCCGTACCGGACGTCCTGTCGCCCCGTGATCGGGTGACAGCTGCTATGCTTAGGACAGTTTTTAACAAAAGGATGATGTGATGAAAACGTTTACGTGGGTTTTAACCGCACTGTGCTTAATTGCGCCGCTGGCTGCTCAGGCGTCCTGTGAAACGGTTAAGGCTGATATCAGTAAGAAAATAATCAGTAACGGTGTCCCGGAGTCGGGTTTTACCCTCGATATTGTGCCGAATGATCAGGCCGATCAGGCCGGTGGACAGGTTGTCGGCCATTGCGAAAATGATACGCAAAAAATTGTGTATAAACGCATCACTACCGAAGGCGATAGCAATGTTCCCGCCAATGCCGGGAGTACCCAGGACGCGCCAGCCCAGTAATTTGTCGACGCGGCGGCAGTGATTAATTCTGCGGGCGGAATAAATGATTTGGGGTGTCTGAAACTCAGCACGGGGGCCATTAATGGCCCCGAGCTGAAGGTCTGCACCTCAATTGCCAGACAAACGACACGCAGGCGACTTTCAGGGGCTTTTCGCCGGCATCGCACGGGCAATCAGTAAACTCGTCAGCGCAATCAGCAGTGAAGCGACAAACACCCAGTGCAGCGAAGCCGCCACCTCCACCACCATCTGATGCAGCGTATCCTGATGTAACGCCAGTCGCTCACCCTCCGACATAATTTGCTGCACCGGATCCGGCTGCCCCGGCAAGCGCAGCATCAGGTTATAATTCAGTACTGCCCCCATTAATGCTGTACCGAGTGCTGAACCCAGCATGCGGCTAAACATAATCGAGGCGGTACAAATGCCGCGGATATGAAACTCCGCGCTGTTCTGTACCGATACCAGAAAAGTGGTACTGGTCATCCCCATACCGGTGCCAATCACAAACGCAGAGAAACCGGCATGCAGCATTGAGCTATCACGCTGCAACATTAGCAGTAAAGCGCTACCGACAATCAGCAGCAGCGCACCCAGTTGTGCGGTGAAGCGGTATGAGGTGCGCTGCATCAGATTCCCGCTGATGGCGCTGGCGAGTGGCCAGCCAATAGACATCATCGCCAGCGCACTGCCTGCCTGTAACGGCGTACCGCCATTGACGCCCTGAATCCAGGTTGGCAGAAAAGCGCTGATCCCCATCATTGCCGCGCCGATAATCAGGTTACCGGCATTGCCGGCCACAATCACCCGGCTGCGCCAGATCGCCAGCGGAAACAGCGGTTCTTTCGCCTGCTGCTCATTTCTCACCAGCGCATAACCGCAAACCAGTGACCACAGCAGAAAGGCCAGCGACCAGTAACCCAGGCTTTCCGCCTGCAACAGCGCCACCAGAAGTGATGACACGCATAACATCAGCCAGCCACTGCCGGCCAGATTAAGCCGATGTCGTTGCGTTACCTGCATCTCCGGTAGCCAGCGTGCCAGCATCAGCATTGAGATCAGCCCGACCGGCACATTGACCCAGAAGATCAACGCCCAGTTAAAGTGCTGAACAATCCAGGCGCCGGTCAGCGGTCCGATAATCGCCGCAAAACCCCAGACGCTGGAAAGCCAGCCCTGAATCCCGGCACGCTCTTTCGGTGCATAGATATCGGCGACAATGGTGGAGGTCAGCGGCATTATGGCTCCGGCCCCCAGCCCCTGAAACGCGCGAAACAGGATCAGCCAGCCCATGCTGCTGGCGAAACCGCACAGGACCGACCCCAGCAGAAATAACGAGGTGCCAGTAAAGAACACTCTTTTACGGCCCCATAAATCCGCCAGACGACCGTAAATCGGTACGCTGACCGCCTGTGTAAGCAGGTAAATGGAAAATACCCAACCAAATTGAGAAAATCCCCCCAGTTCCGTGACAATCGTTGGCATGGCGGTCGCCACAATCGTCACTTCAATCGCCGCCATAAACATCGCCAGCATCGCGGCAATCAGAATCCAGTGGCGGTGCGCTACCTGATGTTGAATAGTTTCCGTCATATTGTCCTTTCCTGTGTCTTTCCTAAGGCTAGCTTATCGTCGCTGGCAGCAGTTTCCGTATTGTGCGCCAGTGTAGGTGACAGCGTCACCTTGCGGCGGTGGAATTTTTGTTAACCCGCCTGACGCCAGTTGAACTGCGGCTTTCAGCCGGTTCTGGCGAAAAAACTATTCTGCTGATTTTGCCCATAAAATTTGCCATTAACGCTAACACGCTGCTCTTCGCCCTGCTGGCCGGTATTCCCGGCGGGCGCTGAGCGCCGGTTAATTCGACCGCTAAAAAAAACGGGAGCCCTGTATGGCTCCCGTTCCGACGGTAAGGCGGTCTATTTTACCTGGGATAAATCGAGGTACTTTGCCAGCTCACGCTGCTCGGCACGCGGTAAATAAGGCAGTTCGCCTAACAGGGGCGCCGGGATCTTTTCGCGCAGCACTTCAATAATCTCGGCATAATGTGCCAGCCCCGGGTTAATACGGTTCGCGACCCAACCCAGCAGCGGCAGACCATCATTAATTACCGACTCAGCGGTTAACAGCGCGTGGCTGATACAGCCGGACTGAATCCCGACCACCATCACCACCGGCAGCTGCTCCAGTACCGCCCACTCCGACAACGGACGCAGATCATTTAACAGGCTGCGCCAGCCGCCGGTACCCTCCACCACCACCGCATCCGCCTGCTCGGTTAACTGCTTCAGGCCGGCGCTCAGCTTGCTATAGCTGATTTCATGATCGCGGCTGGTGACAATCTCATCTTCTTGCAGGGTAAACGGATTAATTGCCTGATAAGGCAATTGCAGGCTGGAAGAGGCTTGCAGCACTAGGGCATCTTTATTGCGTAACCCTTCTGCCGTTTGCTGGCTGCTTTTTGCCACCGGCTTGTAGCCCACCACGCGTGGGTACTCCATTGCCAGCTTTTGCAACAGGGCGCGGGAAACCACCGTTTTTCCGACAGCAGTATCCGTACCAGTTACGAATATACGACTAAACATGGGTGCTTCTCCGACAGGCCAACAACCTGAAATTAATGATTTTGCTCAAAGGTTTGTGTCGGAAAATTGTAGAGTAGCGCGCCGATCGTCGGTTTGCGTTAGCGCAATCTTTTGTGGATAAGCCGTAACAGATTAGCCCTGCAACAGTTTAACCAGCAGTGAACCGTTATACAGCGCATCCTTAACCAGCGCCGCGCCGGGCATCGTCCCGAGATTGATAAACTGGGTTGGCTCCACATCAATCTGCGCGCTATACGCCGGCAGGGATTGCTGACGAATACAGGCGGTAATCGAAGGATAGAGAATATCTGCCGCCCGATTCAGCGGCGATCCAATCAGGATTTTTTGCGGATTAAACAGATTCACCATCACCGCCACAATACGGCCAACGCTGCTGCCGACGCCGGCAATAACGTCTCTGGCAAGCTGATCGCCCGCCAGCGCCGCATCGCACAGGGAGTCTACCGTTAGCGGCTGGTTATGCAGTGAGGAACTCGGCGACGATGCCATGCGCTGTTCGGTCAGGGTCAGTATGCTGCTGATACTGGCGACCGTCTCCAGGCAACCATGGTTGCCGCAGTAACACTGTTTACCGTAAGGATCGACCTGGGTATGCCCAATCTCCACCAGGGTGCTGTTGCCATTATGCAGCAGACGCCCATCGGTAATCACGCCAGCGCCAACGTTATGATCGATCACCACATGGATCACATCGCGCGCCCCGCGCGAGGCGCCGAACAGCGACTCCGCCATGGTCCATGCGCAAATATCATGCTGAATAAATATCGGTAAACCGGTGCGTTTTTCCAGCTCCGGCCCCAGTGGCATATCCACCACCTGATAAAATGGCATGCGGTGCACAATGCCGCTGCGGGTATTAATAATTCCCGGCAGGGTAATGGCAATGGCGGTTAAGCGCTCAAGTTTGCGCTGATGACGGATAAAAAACTGGTCAATTTCGCTGGTAATACGCGTTAACAGCGGTTCACTGGCTTCCTGCGGCAACGGCAACTGCTGTTCCACCACTAATGCGCTGCTGAGATCGCGCAGCGCCAGGGTAATATCACCCTTACTGATGCGTACCGAAAGATAGTGCCAGGCGGCGGTATCGAGGATCAGACCGACGGCAGGACGCCCGCGGCTGCCCATCTCCTGATACTCCGTCTCCTGCACCAGGTGGGCTTCCAGCATTTCACGCACAATTTTGGTAATGCTGGCAGGCGCCAGCTGCGCAAGTCTCGAGAGTTCAATACGCGAAATCGGACCAAACTGATCTATCAGGCGATAAACTACGCCAGCATTGGTCTGTTTAATCTGGTCAATGTGCCCAGGCTGACTATCCGCTATCACAACCCCTGCTCCCGCTTATTTTCGCGCTTCAAAATAAACCCTTTTCGCTATGGTGAAACACTTGGACGGTTGCGTCAAATATTTGATTCGATATGTGATTTACTGCACACAAAAGGGGGAATAACGCGCGTAAAAGCGCCAGTTAGCCGCGCGCGGTTCATTTTAGGAGCAGGCCCATCATATGTTTCACCAGCGCACTCTGCTCCCGCTGCTTCGCCCAGACCAGCCACACCTCAGACAACGCATCCTGCTGTTGCAACGGTAGCCACACCACATCACTGAGGCGAATCCGTTTAAACGATGCCGGTAAAATTGATACGCCGAGGCCGGTAGAGACCAGTCCGATAATCGTCATCGCTTCCCCCACTTCCTGGGTGATATAGGGCTGAATATTATGGCGCTGCAGTAAGGTCAGGATTTCGCTGTACAACGCGGTACCGACCTGCGGATCGAAAAATACAAACGGCTCACTGGCCAGCGCCTGCAATGAGATGCTTTGCTGCAGTGCCAGCGGATGCGCGCGATGCACCAGCGCATAGAGAGGTTCGCGCAGGAGCAACTGATGATCGAGGTTTTCCGGTAACGGCGTATTACGCATCACCCCCAGATCCAGACGACCATCGCTTAGCGGTTCTAACTGCTGGCGGGTGTTGATCTCCTGCATCTGTATATGAACCTGCGGATAGCGCTGACGAAACACATACAGCGCATCTGAGACCAGGGTGATAAACGGGGCGGAAGAGGTAAAGCCAACGCGCAATTCGCCCTCCACGCCGAGATGCAGACGTGCCGCTTTATCTGCCGCCTGTTCGACATTCAGCAAAATCTGTCGGGCATCGGTTAAAAATTGCTGTCCGGCGGCGGTGAGACTGACGCTGCGGTTGGTACGCGCCAGCAGACGCGCGCCAATTTGTTGTTCAAGTAGTAAAATTTGCTGGCTTAGCGGCGGTTGCGAAATATTAAGGCGCTGGGCGGCGCGACCAAAATGCAGCTCTTCAGCGACGGCGATAAAGTAGCGAAGATGACGCAATTCGATATTCATACTTTAAAAGTCTTATTTGAGATTATTAATATATTAGACATCATAATACAGCTTCCTTACCCTTAACACTCTGATTTTATTCCTGAGGAACCGTTGTGAACCGCTCATCCCAGACCGTTACGCTGGACAACTCCAGCGTTGAACGTGTCTCTACCTCCGCACCAGCCAAAAACCTGTATATCACCCGCGGTACACCGCAATTTATGCGCGTAACCCTGGCGTTATTTTCTGCCGGACTCGCCACCTTTGTCCTGCTCTACTGTGTGCAACCTATTCTGCCGGTTCTGTCGCAGCAGTTTGGGGTGTCACCTGCGCAGAGCAGTATTTCGCTGTCGATATCTACCGGCATGATGGCGCTCGGCTTACTGTTCACCGGGCCGCTTTCCGATGCTATTGGCCGTAAATCGGTGATGGTAACCGCGCTACTGCTGGCGGCGATCTGCACGCTGATTTCCGCGACTATGACCAGCTGGCACGGTATTTTACTGATGCGCGCGTTAATTGGCCTGTCGCTAAGCGGCGTGGCGGCAGTCGGTATGACCTATCTCAGCGAAGAGATCCATCCCAGCGTGGTGGCCTTTTCGATGGGGTTATACATTAGCGGCAACTCCATTGGCGGTATGAGCGGCCGTCTGCTGACCGGGGTGATTACTGATTTTTCCTCGTGGCGCGTGGCGGTAACCACGGTTGGCTGCTTTTCTCTCGCCGCCGCACTGATGTTCTGGAAAATTTTGCCGGCATCACGCCATTTTCGTCCGGCGTCATTGCGGCCGCGTAATCTGCTGATTAATTTCCGTCTGCACTGGCGCGATGCCGGTTTACCACTGTTGTTTGCCGAAGGTTTTCTGCTGATGGGAGCCTTTGTTACCCTGTTTAACTATATTGGCTACCGGCTGTTAAGTGCGCCATGGTTCCTCAGCCAGGCCGTGGTGGGGCTGCTGTCAGTGGTCTATCTCACCGGCTCCTGGAGTTCACCGAAAGCCGGCGCCATGACCGCACGTTTCGGCCGTGGCACAGTGCTGCTGTTCTCCACCGCGATTATGCTTAGCGGCCTGCTGCTGACCGCATTTAATTCGCTATGGATGATCCTGATCGGGATGATGCTGTTTTCTGCCGGCTTTTTTGCCTCTCACTCGGTCGCCAGTGGCTGGATTGGACAACGCGCCCGGCGCGCACGCGGACAAGCCTCTTCATTGTATCTGTTTAGCTACTATGCCGGCTCCAGCGTGGCAGGTACGCTGGGTGGGCTGTTCTGGCATAGCTATGGCTGGACGGGCATCACCGTTTTTATTAGTAGTTTATTGCTGCTGGCACTGCTGGTCGGCTCTCGCCTGAAAACACGCCAGCTATAATTCCTGCCGATGATTCAGTGGGTATCATGCCCACTGAGTCGTGTCAGCGATCGCCGCTCTTCCCTGCTGCTAAAAAACAGATTACTTTGATGCTGAAATGCGCACCATAACCGGCTATAGTCATTTGTATGTTGTAACTAAAGAGGGATCGATGAACAATCCATACGATGCGGTCGCGGCACTGCACCACGGTGTCAGTCAACTGGAAGCTGAACTGAATCAGCTACAACAACAGCTGCTCTCCCTGCATCTGTTGGCCGGGCGGGTATTCAGCCTGCCAGCGGTAATGAAAGGCAAAGAGCATGATGCGATAACCACCATTGAGGTGCAACAGCACCTCGGTAATGAGGCGCTACAGTTAGGCCTCGAACACTACTGCCGGCTGTTTATGCAGCATCAGTCGGAGCAGATCAGCACCAAAGCCGCCGTCCGCCTGCCCGGCGCCCTGTGTTTTGCCGCCGATGGCGCGCAGTCTGCCCTGCTCCATCAGCAAGTGGCGCGGGTGAATAGTCTGAAGGCCCGGCTGGAACAGATTATTACCGTGGAATCCGGTGTGGAAAGTGAGGAGCGGTTCGACTTTG
This sequence comes from Pantoea sp. B65, assembly GCF_047308185.1. Taxonomy (NCBI): domain Bacteria; kingdom Pseudomonadati; phylum Pseudomonadota; class Gammaproteobacteria; order Enterobacterales; family Erwiniaceae; genus Pantoea; species Pantoea sp. B65. The sequence continues at coordinate 71,056 of NZ_JAHXPU010000024.1, read as the reverse complement.
TGCATACCCATCTGCGCGGGCTGATTACCCTGAATGCCTATCGCGCCATCACCCTGCTGGATGCTCCGGATAGTGTGCGCTTCGGCTGGGCGAATAAACATATCGTAAAGAACCTGACGCGGAAGGAAGTGCTGGAAAAACTTGAACGCAGCCTGAAATCAGCCCGCGCGGTCGCCCCCTGGACACGTGAGCAGTGGGCAGAGAAAGTGCTGGAGGAGATTGAAGCCATTCGCTCTCTGCCGGAAACGGCACGTCTGAAAATTAAACGCCCGGTCAAGGTACAGCCGATCGCCCGCACCTGGAATATTCAGCAGCAGAAACAGACCCAGCTGGCCTGCCCGTCGCCACTGCTGGTGTTGTGTGCAGATAAAAACCAGGTGCCGGCGCTGGGAGAATTGCTTAATTACGATGCGCAACAGGTAAAACATCGCTATAAGCCGCAAGCGGAGAAGCTGTTTGCCATTATTCCGCGTTTGCATCTGTACAGCGATCGTTTGATGTAGCCGGCGGCATTAATGTTAAGGGAGCCATTAATGTTAAGGGAGCCATTAATGTTAAGGGAGCCATTAATGTTAAGGGAGCCATTAATGGCTCCCCTACACGTTAAAGATTAAAGATTAAAGATTAAAAATAAAGAATTACAGCGATTACGTGGGCTACGACTTCATACTGCCAACCATATCTTCCGGGCGAACCCAGGCATCAAACTCTTCTTCGGTCAGATAGCCCAGTTTCAGCGCGGACCCTTTCAGCGTCAGCCCTTCTTTATGGGCTTTTTTGGCGATTTCCGCTGCTTTATCATAGCCAATATGGGTATTCAGCGCCGTGACCAGCATCAGTGACTCGTTAAGCAACTGGGTGATGCGGTCGCGGTTTGGCTCAATACCGACCGCGCAATGATGATTAAAACTATCCATACCGTCCGCCAGCAGACGAACTGACTGCAGGAAGTTATGAATAATCATCGGACGGAAGACATTCAGCTCAAAGTTACCGGACGCGCCGCCCATATTGACCGCAACATCGTTGCCCATCACCTGACAACAGAGCATGGTCATGGCTTCACACTGCGTCGGGTTAACTTTACCCGGCATAATCGAACTGCCCGGCTCGTTTTCCGGTATCGCGATTTCACCAATACCACAACGCGGACCGGAAGAGAGCCAGCGAACATCATTGGCAATCTTCATTAGCGACGCAGCCAGACCTTTTAGCGCGCCATGGGCATGTACCAGCGCATCACAGGTCGCCAGCGCTTCAAACTTATTCGGTGCGGTGACAAATGGCTGTGACGTCAGCTCCGCCAGCTCTTGCGCCACCCGTACCGCGTATTCCGGGTGGGTATTAAGGCCGGTGCCCACCGCAGTCCCCCCCAGCGCCAGCTCCGCCAGATGTGGAATGCTCTGCCCGATATGCTTCAGATTATGCTCCAGCATCGCCACCCAGCCAGAAATCTCCTGACCAAGGGTCAGCGGCGTAGCATCCTGCAAATGAGTACGGCCAATTTTGACGATATCTTTATAGGCTTCCGCTTTGTCTTGCAGCGTTTTTTGCAGCGTAAGCAGTTGCGGGGTCAAATGTTCACGCAGGCCGATTACCGCCGCAACGTGCATGGCGGTCGGGAACACGTCGTTGGAACTCTGGCTCTTATTGACGTCATCATTCGGATGCACCAGACGCGACATGCCACGCTCGCCGCCGAGGATCTCGCTGGCACGGTTGGCCAGCACTTCATTCATATTCATATTGGTCTGGGTGCCGGAACCGGTCTGCCAGATAGCCAGCGGGAATTCGTTGACGTGTTGCCCGTCCAGCACTTCATCAGCGGCCCTGATAATGGCGTCGGCGCGCTCTGCGGGCAACAGCCCCAGGTCGCAGTTTACTTTCGCTGCGGCACGCTTGGTCAGCGCCAGCGCGTGCACCAGCGCAGTCGGCATTTTTTCCGTCGAGATGCGAAAGTGCTCAAGCGAGCGCTGCGTTTGTGCGCCCCAAAGTTTATCAACCGGTACATCAATCGGCCCCATTGAGTCTTTTTCAATGCGATTGGCTGCCATTCCTGTCTCCTTTAGCACATTCATTAAATTAAACCGCCCCGGTATCCACCACGGACAACAAAGGCGCGCAACAGTTTGCCATACAATAATTTAACATTATGCGACCTGAACGTCCTTATTGCATTTCAACTGTATTTCTGCCGGCAGTTTCTGTTTTAATAACCGCGGTAAAATTGAACTTAACAGGGACAAATCATGCAAAAGTTAGTCAATTCACTGCAAAATTACGCGTGGGGCAGCAAAACCGCGCTAACCGATTTGTACGGTATCGCCAACCCCGATAACCTGCCGATGGCGGAAATGTGGATGGGGGCGCATCCGAAAAGCAGCTCCTCGGTGGAAATTGGCGGCGAAGTGCACAGCCTGCGCAGCGTGATAGAACGTGATAAGACGCGCCTGCTCGGCGCCCGCGTCGCCGAACGCTTTGGCGAACTGCCCTTTCTGTTTAAGGTTCTCTGCGCCGCACAGCCGCTGTCGATTCAGGTTCATCCCAGTAAAGCCGCTGCTGAAGCAGGTTTTGCCAAAGAGAACGCCGCGGGTATCGAACTGACCGATGCTAAGCGTAACTATAAAGACGCCAACCATAAACCCGAACTGGTGTATGCCTTAACCCCGTTCCTGGCGATCAACGGTTTTCGTGAGTGTCGGGAAATTGTGTCGCTGCTGCAGCCGCTGGCGGCAGCCCATCCGGCGATTGCCGTTTTCCTGCAACATCCCGATGAACCGCATCTGGCGCAGCTGTTCGCCAGCCTGTTATCACTGCAGGATCAGGAAAAAGCGCTGGCATTAGGGGTGCTAAAAGCGGCACTCAACAACCAGCACGGTCAGCCGTGGCAGACGATTAAAGCGATTTCCCAGTTCTACCCTGATGACAGTGGTCTGTTTTCCCCGCTATTACTGAATGTTATTGAGCTGCAACCCGGTGAGGCAATGTTTCTGTTTGCGGAAACCCCACATGCTTACCTGCAGGGCGTCGCGCTGGAGGTGATGGCCAACTCGGATAACGTGTTACGTGCCGGTCTGACGCCGAAATATATTGATATTCCGGAGCTGCTGGCTAATGTGCGCTTCAGCGCCAGCCGGTATCAGCAACTGCTGACGCAACCACAGGTTACAGGCAATATCACCCACTTCCCGATCCCGGTCGATGACTTTGCCTTCGCCATACATGCCCTTGAGCCTGCGCCAGCGCAGATCGAACAGCAGAGCGCCGCCATTCTGTTCTGTATTGAAGGCCAGGCGATTATCCGTCACGGTGAGCAGCAGTTAGTATTGCAGCCCGGCGAGTCCTGTTTTGTCGCCGCGGATGAGTCGCCGCTTACCCTGAGCGGCAGCGGGCGGGTGGCCCGGGTGTTTAACGCCTTGTAACAATGCGGCTGACGTTAGCCGGGGCAATTGCTATTATTATTCAAGCCATTAATCGAAAACGCCCGCGCGGCGTTTTTCTTCGCTGCCGGTGACGGGACAGACCAGGCAGCGCTGACATCAGTGAAAGGATGACAAGTTAAGATGAAAAAGACCAAAGTTGCGGTAGTTGTGGTAGTTGCGCTGGGGATTATCTGGACCGGCGGCGCCTGGATTACCGGCAAGCAGCTTGAGAGCCATATGGATGCCCTGGTAGAGAACGCCAATGCCCGGCTGACCACTATTGCTCCCGAGAGCCGCCTGAAGGTGAGCTATCAGGATTATCAGCGTGGCCTGTTTACCAGCCACGCCAAACTGGTGGTGCAGGCCAGTTCACAAACCGAAGATAACTCACTGCTGAAACCCGGCCAGAGCATTGTGCTGAATGAGACTATCGATCACGGTCCCTTCCCGTTCGCGCAGCTGAAAAAGTTCAATCTGATGCCTGGCATGGCATCGGTACATACCGAACTGGAAAACACCGAAGCAGTGAAAGCGTTGTTTGAAGTCACTAAAGGCGTTTCGGTGATTAAGGCGGATACCCGCATCGGTTACAGCGGCGCCACCTCGTCGGCGATCACCCTGCTGCCGCTGGATTACCAGAACGCTGCCAGCGGCCAGCGCTTTGCCTGGAATGGCGGCACGCTGAATGTGGATGCTGATGCACAGGGCGATAAAGTCAGTTTTGACGGCAATATCGACAGTATCGCCATCACCAGCAAAAATGAGATGGATCTGCCGGTGTTGTTTACCCTGAACGGGATTAAAACCAGCGCCAATACACGCCTTAGCCCGCAGGGCGTGCGGATTGGCGATCAGAGTGTTGATCTGAAAAAACTGACGGCGTCAGTTAACGGACAGGAAGTGGTGACGCTGGAAGGTCTGCAAGGCAGTTCACGTTTTGATTCCAATGAGAAAGCGGTATCCGGCCAGATCGATTACACCCTGGATAACCTGAAGATGCAGAATCAGTCTTTTGGTCAGGGCAAACTGTCGATGAAGCTGTCGCAGTTCGATGGTGCGGCGCTGAAGACCTTCTCCGAGAATTACAATTCGCAGGTGCAGGCACTGCTGAATCAGCCGGGGATTAGCGATGATGCGCAGCGTTATCAGGAAGGGATGAATCAGATCCTGGTGAGCAACCTGCCGCTGTTGCTTAAAGGCGATCCGATCATTACCGTTGCGCCGTTAAGCTGGAAGAATGCTAAGGGTGAAAGCAGTTTCAACCTGGCGGTCAACTTTAAAGATCCGGCCACTGCCAGCGGCCAGGCGCAGAATATCAGTCAGGCGACCGATCGTGTGCTGAAATCACTGGACGGTAAACTGGTAATCTCTATGGATATGGCTACCGAGCTGATGACCCATGTGGCAATGCTCGAAGGCAATCCGCAGGAACAGGCCAGCAAACTGGCGGAACAACAGGTGAAAGGCCTGGCGGCGATGGGACAGATGTTTAAACTGACCACGCAGCAGGATAATAACATCGTCACCAGCCTGCAGTACGCAGCCGGCCAGGTCACCATGAACGGTGAGAAGATGCCGCTCGACCAGTTCCTGTCGCGTTATATGCTGGGTGGCATGTCGGCAATGCCAGAAGGTGTACCGGCAGAGTAACCCTCTTTCCCGGGCGAGGAGCTTTATCTCGCCCGTTTTTTATCCCCCCTCTCAGCCATGTGCTAATCAGCGCGTCAGCGTACGCCACTCAATCTCTGCCAGATAATATTGGGTTTAAAAATGGTACGATGGTATGGCTGCAGTAAATTCCGCCATTTATAGTTGCAAGAATTATTATTCATAATAATAATTATTTAAAGAGCACCAATATAGTCAGTGCCGGCAAGGATCCGCACTTAAAACAGATTTTTCTCAAACATGGAGCTGGACAATCATGTATTCAAATCATGAATCAGATTCTGATGGTATTATTAATGCTAAAATGTTGATCCGTTCGCTGGATATGTTACCGGATCCCTATTGTATTCGCACACCGGATGGCCGGTTTCTCTATGCCAACCTGGCCCTGAGCAGGCTGGCGGGTTTGCGGTCAACAGATATTTTGCTGGAACGCCTTGATTTTGAAATCCCCTCACGACTATTCGAAAATGAAGAGACGCTTAAGGCATGGCGTAATCAGGATCGGGCGATTATCGAGAACAGAAAACCATTGCTAATGCTGGAAATTCATCCACATGCTGTCGAATCCCCTTACCTGTGCAAAAAAGTCCCTTTCTACAATAATAATAGTGAATGCATTGGCGCGTTCTGCTCCATTCAAGCTCTTGAAGCCTTTACACCGAATGACTTTATCAATGGCAAGCTTCCCGTTTCGTTACTACTGAACAAACCAGATAATTTTTTCACAGAAAAAGAGTGTGAGATTATTTTCTTTAAATTACAGGGAATGAGCAGTAAACAGATCGGTAACCTGACAGGCTTATCGCACCGGACCGTGGAAAACCGTCTGGCACAGATGTATGCCAAAGCGCGGGTGAAGCATTTTGATGATTTCCGGCAATTCTGTGAAACACGTAACCTCCATCGCTATCTGCCAAAACGACTGTTTCCCTCGTCAGAATCCGGTTCCAGCGAGTATCCTGAAAAACAATTGCCTTGTGAATAACCCCAATAATAAGTGGCGCCCGGCGAAAAAATAAGTATCGCATACTCATATTGTAAAGTATCAGATAGTCTCTGCCAGACAGTTCGCGGTTGCTACTATGGTGATATTGTTTGACCGGGTCAGTTTACGCCGGAAAAACAGTAGCAGTGCCACACCGGGGAATTAAATAAACCAATAAAGACAATTTTGATCGACACTCTCTTTTCGTGACAGCCTCTGGCTGGCGGGGCTTGCCTCGCCCTCTTTTTTCTCCCTCTCGGGCGGATAGTTATCGCCATTATAGTTTACATTTCTGTTCAGCCGTTGCTCTGCTCAAGCAAATTGCATTACAAAATCGAGCCATGCTATAGTTGATAAGATCTTTCACATTGGTTAATTACCAATATAATTCACAATGTAATTATTCTGAGTAGCTATCCAGGACAGGACTGCTATGTCACACCGGCTATTTTAACAAATGGAGAAGGAAAACCATGAATTTACATAGTCAACCAGATACAAGTAATATTATTATCCCTGAAATGTTAACCCGCCCACTTGATCTATTGCCAGACCCTTACTGCGTACGGACGCCAGACGGTCGATTTCTTTATGCTAATCTGGCACTGGCCAAACTGGCAGGCCTTAAGTCTGCTTATGAGATAATTGACCGTTTTGACTATGAGATCCCTTCGTTACTTTTCGAAGATGAGAATACCCTTAAAGCCTGGCGAACTCAGGACAGAAATATCCTGGAAAACAGAAAACCGCTGGCAATGTTGGACATCCATCCGCATGCGGTAGATTCTCCATTGATATGCAGGAAGGTTCCTTTTTATAATAATAACAATGATTGCGTCGGAGCTTTTTGCACCATTAAATATCTTGAAGTGTTTTCGCCCAATGATTTTGTCCGGGGAAGGCTTCCGGGTTCACTACTACTTAACCGACCGGATGACTTTTTTACCGAAAAAGAGTGTGAAATTATCTTCTTTAAGTTGCAGGGAATGAGCAGTAAAGATATTGGTAATATTTTGTATCTGTCACCCCGCACCATCGAAAACCGGCTGGCGAATATGTACACCAAAGCCGGGGTTAACCATCTCGATGATTTCCGCGAGTTTTGTGAAGCGCGCAGTCTGCATCGCTATTTGCCCCAGCGATTGTTATCCCACAAACGCATTGGCTTTAGCGGCGATATTGACGAAGAGATCCCACTTAGCTGAAATAACAGCTGGCTACTGCGGTAGTCAGCTGATTAACAACCCCAGATTATGCCACCGAAATCAGCCGACATTAGCAGGTGATAATAGTCCGGACTGACCAGCAAAGTAGCGGTGAGATATTTTTTAATCGGGAACGGATAGACAGTAGCTATTCAGCGGTACTCACGAATAAGCACAACCCTGACAGACAACACATTAAAGGCATGGGGCCACTGCCGGGAGGCCTGAGTCAGCAGCGCGGTATTTTCCGGAAAGATGACGATATCGCAGATCAGCGTGCGTGGGTCGAGAGCGTCGAGAGAAAACGGCATTGCCAGCCCCTCTCCCATGCCAACCGAGGTGCCATTGATGGCAATATCGACCTGCCGGGGAATATTGTCACCCGCCACTATTTGCGTGGCAGGAAAGGAATGCGAAAGTTTACGGATTAACTCAGCGGACTTTTCCGGCGTGCGATTGTAAATAATCAGTTCACTGACCTGCTGTTCAGCCAGCGCCCAGGCAATAGCAGATGCGGCCCCACCGGCCCCTGCCAGCCAGACGCGTTTATTCTTCACGGTAATACCACGGCTTAGCAAACTGGCGATAAATCCTTCGCCGTCCAGCATGGTTCCCTCAAGACAACCATCCGGGTTACGACGAATAACATTACCCCCCTACCGCATGGGCTACCGCTGGTTTCCCGCTAACCGTGTTGAGTTCATTCATCGTGAGATGGCCTGTGGCAATAAATTTAGCCCGATCATCTTAATACACACTTCAGAGAAGTCACCCCCTGGCTTCTCAAATCATCAACCCCAGCCGGACGCGATATCCCCGCGTTAATCGCTGATAAGGCCAATTAACCAGCAGTTAAGCGGCCTTGTTGCGCAAATCTCTGGCGTATTTGCGCAAGATGTTTTTATACTTATCTGCACTTTACTTAAAACAACCAAGAGAGTGCGAAATGATCGATACCCGCCTTCCCCTGACTGATATTCACCGTCATCTTGATGGTAATATCCGTGCGCAAACCATCCTCGATTTAGGACGCGAATTTAATCTCTCCCTGCCCGCCAGTACGCTGGAAACACTGCGCCCGCACGTGCAGGTCACCAAAAATGAACCCGATCTGGTCAGTTTTCTGCAAAAATTAGACTGGGGGGTAAAAGTGCTGGCTTCACTGGATGCCTGTCGGCGTATCGCCAAAGAAAACGTCGAAGATGCGGCACGCGCCGGCATTCACTATACCGAATTGCGCTTCTCGCCAGGTTATATGGCCATGAACCATAATCTGCCGGTAGCCGGCGTGGTGGAAGCGGTGATCGATGGTATTCAGGCCGGTTGTCAGCAGTATGATATTGACGTACGTCTGATTGGCATTATGAGCCGTACCTTTGGCGAACAGGCCTGCCAGCGCGAGCTGGAAGGTTTCCTCGCCCATCGCGATGCAATTACTGCGCTGGACCTGGCCGGTGATGAACTGGGCTTTCCGGGTCGCCAGTTCCTTACGCATTTTACGCGCGCGCGCGACGCCGGTTTCCGTATCACGGTGCATGCCGGTGAAGCGGCCGGTCCGGAAAGTATCTGGCAGGCCATTCGCGAACTGGGCGCCGAGCGCATTGGTCACGGTGTTAAAGCGATTGAGGATCCGGCACTGATGGATTTTCTTGCTGAGCAGCAGATCGGCATCGAATCCTGTCTGACCTCCAATATGCAGACCAGCACCGTGGCGCAGCTACGCCATCACCCACTGGCGGCGTTTCTTAACCATGGCATTCTCGCCACCATCAATACCGACGATCCGGCCGTTCAGGGAATAGAGATTGCCCATGAATATCAGGTGGCGGCGCCGCAGGCGGGCCTGAGCCAGCAGCAGATGCGCACTGCCCAGGAAAATGGTTTGAAGATTGCGTTTTTAAGCGAAGACGAAAAAAATCGGATCCGGGCAAAGGTTGCCGGCTGATTAAACCGTGCTCCGCAGACACCGGGGAGCCATTAATGGATCCCCGGCAGTATTTCAGATAGCCCCGAATCAGCAGCGGAATTTATTCCGCCCGCGTTGTCCGGCCGACGTTTGATTATTTCAGGGATAACGTCTGGCGCTTCTCAGCAGACTGCAGACCCAGTTCGATCAGTTCCATCACCTGAATCGCCTCGGCGGCGGTCACCGGATTATTACCCGTGCCGTTAATTGCATCGCGGATCGCCGCATAATATGCCGGATAGTTACCCGGGATGGTCAGCAGGGTCTTCTCCACCATTACCTCGCCTTCGGCCAGCGTCAGCACGCCGTCGCGCATATCGTAGCCCCAGTTCTCCTGCGGCGGACGCGCACCGGCTTTCAGACTATCTTCCTGCGGATCAAGGCCGTACTTCACATAGCTGCCACGCGTGCCGTGCACCTGAAAGCGCGCCGACTCCGCCGCGACCAGCAGACTGCCGTGCAACACCACACGACGCTGCGGATAGGTCAGCACCGCATGGAAGTAATCGGTAGTTTGCGCCCCGGAACGCAGTTCGGCCATATCAACATAAATCGCCACCGGCGCGCCAAACAGTTGCAGTGCCTGGTCGATAATATGGGGCCCGAGGTCGAACCAGATACCGCTGCCCGGCCCTTTGAGCTCACGCCAGCGCTGGCGGACTTCCGGACGGAAGCGATCAAAATGCGATTCCATATAACGTATATCACCCAGCGTGCCATCAGCCAGCAGCGCCTTCAGCGTCAGAAAGTCGCTGTCCCAGCGGCGGTTATGGAACACGGAAAGCAGCAGACCTTTGGCTTTAGCCAGCGCATCAAGCTCACGCGCTTGTGACAGTGTCACGGTAAACGGTTTATCCACCACCACATGTTTACCGGCATTCAGCGCCGCTTTCGCCAGTGGGAAATGGCTGTCATTGGGGGTGGGAATAACAATTAGCTGCAGGGTGGGATCGTCAAACAGTGCCTGGGGATCGGCAACCACCTGCATTGCAGGCCAGTCGGCGTGAACTTTAGTCGCATCGCTGCTGGATACAGCAGCCAGCTCCATTTCTGAGGTACCGGCAATTAGCGGGGCATGAAACGTTTTACTGGCGAAACCATAGCCCACCAGGCCGACACGTATTTTATCACTCATTAGCATTCCTCTTGTTCACTCTGTACATTTCCGCCAGGGTGAGATATCCCTGGCGAAAATGCTTTACCTTATGATTTAAAACCATACAGGCGCAGAGGACAAGGCGGATTCGCCTGAATTATGGCTAACCGGCAGTACGCGGCATATCCCAGCTCTCCTGGGCCACCAGCGCATCGTGGGCATCCTGGCTGCGGCGGCGGAAATCACTGGGGCTGACGCCGACCCGCTTGCGGAATACCCGCGAAAAATAGAGCTGGTCATCATAACCGACATCGCGTCCGACGCTGGCAATCGGCTCCTGGGTGGTTTGCAGCAATAACTTAGCGCGGATCACCCGCTGGTCTTCGCGCCAGCGCAGCAGATTCACCCCCATTTGCTCACGGAACAGATGCGCCAGCCGCGACGGCGACAGGCAGACAAACTTCGCCACCTCTTCTATTTTTACTTCAGCAGCCAGATTGCCGGTAACATACTGACAGGCTTCGATAACCCGTGGATCGCGGATCTGCTGATGCGAGCGTGGATCTTCTTCTACCGCGCGCAGCAACAGACGCTCCAGCAGGTTCATCGCCAGCTCTTCGGCAAAGCGTCTGCCGGAGTTATGGGTTTGCTCAATATTGGCAAACAGACGGTCAAACTCGCCGCGTAGCGACTCCGGTAACCGCAGGCGGCCAACGCCATGGGTCTCATCCTGCCACTGCAGCCAGTCGTTCCAGTAGGCGCGCGGACGGAAGTAGATCCAGCGGTGGAACCAGCAGTCGCTTTCCGCAGAACGGCCATAATAGTGGGGAGTTTTCGGCTGAAACAGCAACAGGTCGCCCGGCTCACAATCAAAAGCCGCTTCGCCGTCAAACACCCGGCCACGTCCTTTAATAGTCAGATTGAGTATATAACCTTTCATCCCCAGCGGACGGTCGATAAAAAAGTCCAGCGGGCCGTTCGCACTGATCGGCGTTAATCCGGCCACCAGCCAGGCATTAAACGGATAGCCCGGCAGCAGCGGATTAGATTGTATCGTTGAAGGCAGACGATGATACATGTTTCCTCCGGTTAGTTATGTGCAGGACAAATGCAAACAATGAGCACGGGCGGCTATCAATGCCGCCCTTCTATTGGGTTAGCTAAAATATCACCGGGGAGCCATAGCCGGCTCCCGCGGGTTTTAGTGTGTTTTCGCTTTCTGTTTGTAACGATCAAAAATAACAGCTGCCAACAATATCAAACCCCTCACCACATACTGTGAGAACGGCGATATATTCAATAAATTCATCGCATTCTCAACCGTACCCAGAATCAGTACCCCGGCGACAACGTAAGATATTTTACCAATACCGCCTTTTAACGACACACCGCCCAGTACGCAGGCCGAGATGACGATCAGCTCATAACCCAGCGAGGTCATCGGCTGGCCGCTGGTCATACGCGAAGCCAGAATAATACCGGCCGCGGCAGACACCAGCCCGGAGAGGATAAAGATAATAATCCGGGTACGCACCACCGGTACCCCGGCCAGACGCGCCGCCTCTTCGTTACCGCCAATCGCCAGCGTATTACGGCCAAAGGTGGTTTTATTCAGCAAAAAGCCAAATAGCACCATGGTCACGATAGTTAACCAGATCGGCGCCGGCAGTCCCAGCCAGTTGGTATAGCCCAGCGCGAAAAAGCGCTCATCTTCGATGCCGACCGCTTTACCATCGGAGAAGATATAGGCCAGACCGCGCACAATCTGCATGGTGGCCAGGGTGGTTATCAGCGCATTGATCTTCAGTTTTGCAATCACAAAACCGTTGACCAGCCCGCAGATCACGCCGAGTAATAGCCCCGCAGCAATACCAATCCACAGGCTTTCGGTCATATTGATCACTACCGCAGTCGTCACCCCGGCACAGGCAATAACCGAAGCCACCGACAGGTCAAAATCCCCTGACGCCAGGCAGAACAACATACCGCAGGCCACCATGCCGGACATCGACATTGCCAGGCCCAGCCCTTTCATATTGATAAAACTGCCGAAGTTCGGAACGAAAATCATGCAGCCGATAAACAGCACGGCAAACACCACCAGCATGCCGAAGTTATCCCAGATGCGGCCCAGATTGACGCCGGAACGCTGCGCCGGCGGCGTCGTATTTGAGGTCGTTGATGAAGACATAACAGCACTCCTGAATTCAGGCCACCGCAGCGGCCACGTGAGAGGTTTTCGGCATGGCGAGACCCAGAGTTTTCTGCTCTGTCGCCTCGTCATGGGATAATTCGCCGGCAATTTCACCTTCGCGCATGATTATAATGCGGTCGGCAAGACCCATAACTTCTGGCAGGTCACTGGAGGCAAACAGCACTGCAATCCCCTGCGCGGCCAGCGCGTAAATCAGGTTATAAATTTCATGTTTGGCGCCGACATCAATACCGCGCGTCGGTTCATCCAGCAGGATTACTTTCATCTCTTCTGATAACCAGCGGCCAAGAATCGCCTTCTGCTGGTTACCACCGGAAAGATTCATAATCAGCTGTTCGGCCGATGGCGTTTTGATATTCAGCGCACGAATATGTTTGTCGGCATTTTTCGCTTCCCAGGCGTGATCGATCAGACAGCCCGCCGTGACATTGTTGCGCCGCGCGCTGATATTGATATTGTCGCGCACTGAGTGCACCGGAATAATGCCGTCGGCTTTACGATCTTCCGGACAGAGCATCATACCGGCACGAATCGCATCGGATGGTTCGCTAATTTTCAACTGCCTGCCATCCAGCCATACCTCGCCCGATTTCAACCGGGTGCCGCCAAACAAACCTTTCATCAGTTCGCTGCGTCCGGCCCCCACCAGCCCAAACAAACCGACGATTTCCCCGGCTTTGACCTGTAGCGAGATCGGCGTGCGTACGCCACGGGCATGCACCTGATCGAGACGCAGACGCACTTCGCCCAAAGGACGTGGACTGTAGCCATAGATATCGCCGATATCGCGCCCGACCATCGCCTGTACCAGCTGTTCATTAGTGGTAGCAGGCACATCGCTGAAGGTGCGCACATAACGGCCATCTTTAAACACCGTAATTGCGTCGCTCAGGGCAAAGATCTCCTCCATTCGGTGCGAAACATACAGCACCACCCGTCCCTGATCGCGCAACTGACGGATCACACGAAACAACTGTTCGATTTCACGCGCCGACAGTGAACTGGTCGGCTCGTCAAAAGCGATAATTTTGGCATTACGCGCCAGCGCTTTGGCGATCTCCACCATCTGCCACTGACCCAGCGACAGATACTTCAGTGGCGTATCCGGATCGATATCCATACCCAGATTTTTTAGCTGCAGTCCGGCCTCATAGCGCAGCAGCGAACGATTTACCCAGCCTCCCCGTTGTGGCAGCTGACCAAGATAGATGTTTTCTGCAATGCTCATTTCCGGTACCAGATGCAGTTCCTGGTAAATAATCGCTACCCCGGCGTCAAGCGCGTCGGTAGCCCGGTTAAAATGCATCTGCTGACCTTGAATGCGGATTTCACCGCTGGTCGCCTGATAACTACCGCTGAGTATTTTTAACAGCGTCGATTTGCCTGCGCCGTTTTCGCCCATCAGCGCATGAACCTGTCCGGCATGACATTCGAAACTAATATCCTGCAGCGCTTTTACGCCGGGAAAGGTCTTGCTAATGCCATGAAACGACAGAAATGCGGGTTCAGTGCTCATGGTTGTCTCCCTGTTAATCACTCTGTTCACCAGACAGGGGCCTGACCAGCAGGCCCCGTAAAGCGGAACTGATTATTTCATCAGCCCTTTTTTCGCCAGTTCGGTTTTAAAGTTGTCACGGGTGATCAGCACCACGTCAGTCACTTCGGTGAATTTTGCCGGTTCGACATCTTTGGTCACCCAGTCGTAGAGCATCTGGCTACTTTTATAGCCATGGACGTCCGGGCTTGGCAGCAGGGAACCGTAGAAGCCGGTGGCCTGTGCTTTTGACAGTTCGCTTACCGCATCAACACCGTTAATGCCGATACCGATCACATCCGCCGCTTTAAAGCCCTGGCCTTCGGTAGCGCGCACGCCGCCGAGTACGGTGTTATCGTTCATGCCGACGATTAACCAGTGTTTGATTTCCGGATGCTGCACCAGCAGTGAGTTACCGGCATCAAAGGCGCCGGGGATATCATTCGATTTGGTCGGGACCTGATAGATCTGTTTTTCCGGGAAACCGGCCGCTTTCAGCGCGTCCATTGAGCCCCCGGTACGACGGCGCGCGGTATCCAGTTCGTTGGCGGTAATCGCCATCACCCCGGACTGCTTGACGTCCCAGCCGCGTTTCTGCATCTCTTTATACAGTTCCTGCCCCTGACGTTCGCCGATTTTGGTCGCCGCCATCATCACCAGTGGCACGGTGTCCATGGGTTTACCTTTGGCGGTAACAAACTGGTCATCAACCGCAATCACTTTCAAGTTGTAGCTGCGCGCTTTGGCGACAATCGCCGAACCCAGTTTCGGGTCTGGGGTACAAATAACAAAACCTTTCGCTCCGCTGGCCGCCAGACTGTCGATGGCATTGAGGGTCTTTTCACCATCAGGGACGGCAATTTTGATCACTTCAAAGCCCAGATCCTTGCCGGCTTTATCGGCGAACTTCCATTCGGTCTGAAACCAGGGTTCTTCTGGCTGCTTCACCAGAAAACCCAGTTTCATTGTTTCGGCGATAGCCGATTGTGACATAACGGCAGCCAACCCGACGACGGCTAACGCTTTAGTGAATTTATGCATGATGCTCTCCGGCTCAATGATGTTTTTTGCATGAGGTAAGCGAAACGGTGTAAACGATACCAGTTAATCTGCTGAATTTCACACCGACTATAAATCAGCTAATTAGCGTGAAAAGCGCACAATAGCTGAACAACCGCTGGGCTAGTTGTACTCACAAACATAAGAAAAAATGTAGAGCGCTATCACATCGTGGAATTACAGCAGGTTCATCCATACATTCAGCAAATTTAACCGTTCGTTAACTTTTGATGCCGGTCACATATCGCAACAGGATGACAGAAATGTGCATATATGCAGCCGCAGATGACTAACCTCTTCCCGGCCATATTCTTAGGGTTAACAGCAGTGATTGAGGATTAACAGGAGAGTCCCGATGCGTGCTGGTGCCATAACGATTGGCCTTGATTTTGGTAGTGACTCGGTGCGCGCCCTGGCGGTGGATTGCCAGAGCGGCGCTGAGTTGCAAAAGCAGGTGGTTGCCTATGCGCGATGGAAAGAGGGGAAATACTGTGACCCCAGTGCCAACCGCTTTCGTCATCATCCGCAGGATTATATTGATGCGCTGGAACAGGCGATTGTCGGCGTAGTCGCGGCGCTAAGCCCCGAACAGCGCGCCAGCGTGGTGGGAATTGGCGTCGATTCAACCGGCTCCACCCCTGCCCCGATTGACCGTGAAGGTCGGGTGCTGGCGTTACGTCCGGAGTTTGCCGACAACCCGAACGCCATGTTTGTACTGTGGAAAGATCACACGGCAATAGAAGAAGCCGAAGCGATTAATCAGCTGTGTCATAGCGGTAAATTTAATGACTATTCCCGCTATATCGGTGGTGTGTACTCCTCAGAGTGGTTCTGGGCCAAAATTTTACATGTGTCCCGCGCAGATGCCGCGGTACGCGAAGCGGCGGTGTCATGGATTGAACTGTGCGACTGGGTACCGGCACTGTTAAGCGGTACCACCGCACCGGCAGATATCCGCCGTGGCCGCTGTGCCGCCGGGCATAAATCCCTGTGGCATCCAGAGTGGCAGGGACTGCCTGCCGCCGAATTCCTGAATGCGCTTGATCCATTATTAACCCGCGATCTCGACTTCCCGCTGTTTAACGATACCTGGACTGCCGATGTGCCGGTGGGCACGCTGACGGCTGAATGGGCGCAGCGCCTCGGTTTAGCGCAGAGCGTCACCCTGTCCGGTGGCGCGTTTGACTGTCATATGGGCGCAGTAGGCGCCGGTGCGCAGCCCTATACGCTGGTAAAAGTCATCGGCACCTCGACCTGCGACATTCTGCTTGCCGATGCGCAGCGCGTGGGCGACCGCGCGATTGCCGGTATCTGCGGTCAGGTTGATGGCAGCGTCACCCCTGGCATGATTGGCCTGGAAGCGGGTCAGTCGGCTTTTGGCGATATGTATGCCTGGTTCAGCCGCTTACTCAGCTGGCCGTTACAGCAGGCGGCAAAAGATCAGCCGCAATTAGCGCCGCAGCTGGAAGCCATTCAGCAAAATTTATTACGTCAGTTAACCGATGCCTGGGTCGCTAATCCGCAGATGGATCATCTGCCGGTGGTACTGGACTGGTTTAACGGCCGCCGCACCCCGTTCGCCAATCAGCGTCTGAAAGGGGTGATTACCGATCTTAATTTAGGCACCGACGCCCCGACCCTGTTCGGCGGGTTTATTGCCGCCACCGCTTTCGGCGCACGCGCCATTATGGAGTGTTTTGAACAACAGCAGATCCCGGTGGAAAACGTGCTGGCTCTCGGTGGTATCGCGCGCAAATCACCGGCGATTATGCAGGTGTGCAGTGATGTGATGAACCGTCCGCTGGATATTGTCGCTTCCGATGAGTGTTGTGCTCTCGGCGCCGCCATTTTTGCCGCTGTTGCCGCCGGTATCTATCCGGATATCTCCAGCGCGCAGCAAAAAATGGCCAGCCCAATCGCCAATACCCTGCAACCGGACGCCAGCCGCGCCGCACGTTTCGAACAGCTCTATCAACGTTACCAACACTGGTGTGAGGCAGCAGAACCGAATTATGCCTCGCGCACTTCATCCGATATGTAAGGAGTAGTTTTATGGAACAAGTTAACGCGCTCAGCGTGTGGTTTGTGATTGGCACGCAGCATCTGTATGGCGCCGAAACATTACGTCAGGTTGAACAGCATGCGCAACAGGTAGTTGACGGGATGAATCGCGAAGCCAGCCTGCCATTTAAATTGCAGCTGAAACCGCTGGTAAAAAGCCCGGATGAAGCACTGGCGTTATGCCGTGATGCCAATTATGACCATAACTGCCTCGGCATTATCACCTGGCTGCACACCTTCTCTCCGGCAAAAATGTGGATTGGCGGTCTGTCGATCCTGAATAAACCGCTGATGCAGTTCCACACCCAGTTCAATGCGGCTATCCCGTGGGACAGCATGGATATGGACTTTATGAACCTGAACCAGACCGCACACGGTGGTCGTGAGTTCGGTTTTATTGGCGCACGCATGCATCTGCAGCACAGCGTCATTACCGGTCACTGGCAGGATCCGGTCAGCCATCAACGCATCGCGCAATGGATGCGCGGCGCAGCGGCGAAACTGGCCAGCCAGCAGCTGAAAGTGGCGCGCTTTGGCGACAATATGCGTGAAGTGGCGGTGACTGAAGGTGACAAAGTGGGCGCACAGATCCAGTTTGGCTATTCAGTCAATGGCTGGGGGGTCGGCGATCTGGTGGAAGTGATTAACCAGGTTTCCGATGGCGACGTCAATGCGCTGGTCGATGAGTATGAAAGCCAGTATGAATTTACCGCTGTTGCCGCAGTAAACGGCGAGAAACGCCAGAACGTGCTGGATGCGGCGCGGATTGAACTGGGGATGAAACGCTTTCTTGAAGCTGAAGGTTGCAAAGCCTTTACCACCAATTTCCAGACGCTGCATGGCATGACTCAGTTGCCTGGTCTGGCGGTTCAGCGTCTGATGGCGCAGGGCTATGGCTTTGCCGGTGAAGGGGACTGGAAAACGGCTGCGCTGCTGCATATTTTCAAAGTGATGGCGCAGGGCTTGCCTGGCGGCACCTCGTTTATGGAAGACTATACCTATAACTTTGCGCCGGGTAACGATCTGGTACTGGGTTCCCATATGCTGGAAGTCTGCCCGTCGATTGCACGTGAAGCGAAGCCATTAATCGATGTGCAGTATTTGGGCATTGGCGGCAAAGCGGATCCGGCGCGTCTGATCTTCTCTGCGCCTGCCGGACGTGCGGTGAACGCCAGCGTGGTGGATATGGGCGATCGCTTCCGTCTGCTGGTCAATGTGGTTGACGCTATTGAACAACCCAAAGCGCTGCCAAAACTGCCGGTCGCACGCGCTATCTGGCGCGCCCAGCCGTCACTGGCAACGGCGGCGGAAGCCTGGATCCTCGGCGGCGGCGCGCACCATACGGTATTCAGCCAGGCGCTGAATGTGGAAGATATGCGTCTGTATGCTGAAATGCACGGTATCGAGATGCTGGTGATTGATAACGAAACTACTCTGCCGGCATTTAAAGATGCGCTGCGCTGGAATGAAGCTTATTATCGTTTAAATATGCGTTAATCTGATAAAAAGCATTAATTAAAATCGGGGGCTATTCATAGCCCCCTTACTTTTATCCAACATAAAGTACCAGCAAAAAATTCACGCCATCACTGGTCAGCAAACGGCACCCGGATTAATAAAGGATTATTTAACCTGATACTTTTATTTAACCAGAGTGAGATAGTGGCTGGTCATTTTTAATCATAACGTGAGTTATGGCGATTACTCTCTGGCGCCAACAGCTTCACCTGAAACGCCCTCCCCGCCCCAGCAGCCTCCCGCGCGCCTTGTTGCGTTGCCCGCTAATACTTATCATGCCATTAATAAGCATTAATCGCCGCATCAGCGGTTAAATGAATATCATTCCAGCCTAATGCAGACGAATTTTTTCCGTTATATCCATAGATTGCGACTGAAGGGTTTATGAATAACCTGATAAATCCCTGATAAAAATCTCAGCGTCACCACAGAGAATTAAATATATGTAAATCTGATTTCTCTACGCCGTCATCTGTCGCTTATTACCTCCAGCACCCCTCAGTCGCGTTCAGGATAATCTTCAGCGGTATTTATTCCCGACGGAATAACGGTATTCCTGAAGCCATCGGGGATTTATTCATGTATTAATGGAAAAGCAGGTTAATGAGAAAACAGACTCTGGCAGAGATTGCCAAAAACCCGAGCCGGGGCTGGGGCAAACTACTGGTTGTGTCCCAGATAGCCTTACAGGTATCCCTTGCCATCAGCCCTTTTTATCTGCACAGCGCCCATGCTGACGCAGCCCAGCCGCCCCTGAAGTGGTACCCGTCCGGCAACCTGACAGCAGAAGAACAGGCCGGCTATCAGCGCCAGACCGCACGCCTGGCGACGGCCGGTAACCTGCTGTCGCAGGACAACACCGCCGCCGCCGCCGCCGGTATGGCCCGTTCCGCTGCCACCGGTGAACTGAACAGCGCCCTTTCCGGCTGGCTGAACCAGTTTGGCAGCGCACGCGTGCAGCTGAATGTTGATGAGAAGTTCGGCCTCAATGGCAGTCAGGCCGATGTGCTGCTGCCGGTGTATGAAAACGATGAGGTACTGCTATTCAGCCAGCTCGGTTTTCGTCATGCGGATAGGCGCAACACCGGTAACCTCGGCCTCGGCGCCCGTCGCTTCAGCGATAACTGGATGTTTGGCGTTAACACCTTTTACGATAACGACTTCAGCGGCAATAACCGTCGGGTTGGGGTCGGCGTTGAAGCATGGCGTGACTACCTGAAGCTGTCCGGCAACAGCTACTGGCGTCTGAACGACTGGCACCAGTCGCGTGACTTTGCCGACTACGATGAACGTCCGGCAAATGGCTATGATCTGCGTATGGAGGGCTGGTTACCGGCTTACCCGCAGTTGGGGGCTAAGCTGATGTACGAACAGTACCAGGGTAATGAAGTCGCCCTGTTTGGTAAAGATAACCGCCAGAAAAATCCATGGGCATTTAGCGGCGGCGTTAACTATACGCCAATTCCTCTGCTGACCGTCGGCGCGGAGCATCGTGCAGGCAAGAGCGGCCAGCAGGATTCACAACTCAGCCTGGCGATGAATTATCGCTTCGGTGAACCCTGGCAGAAACAGATCGACCCGGCTGGCGTCGCGACCAGCCGTTTGCTGAGCGCCAGTCGCTATGACCTGGTCGAGCGCAACAACAATATTGTGCTCGACTATCGCAAACAGGAGCTGCTGAAGCTGACGCTGCCGGAAAAAATCAGCGGTAAAAGCCGCACTGTGCTGCCGCTGAGTTATACGCTGAAAAATAAGTATGCCGTGCAGCGTATTAACTGGGAATCACCCGCGCTGATCGCCGCCGGCGGCAGCATTACGCCAGCCGCTGAAGGTCGTATCAATATCCTGCTGCCGGACTGGCAGCCGGCGGGGGCTAATCTGTATACCCTCTCCGGCACGGTATATGACATCAACGGCAATACACACAGTGCCAGCACGCAGATCCAGGTAGAGATGGCCGCCGTCAGCGCCGACAGCAGTGTGGTGGAAGCCTCAGAGCGCAGCATTCCGGCAAACGGCACCAGCACTTCGGTGGTGACCGTGAAGCTGCTGGATGCGAACGGTCAGCGCGTCGCTAATATGGCGCCGTTGCTGCAGATGGAGATGAGTGAAACCCTGCAGAAAAACCAGCCAGCGGCGCAACGCGCGCTTAAATTAAAGCCGGCGATCATCAGTAAGATAACGGAAAGCTCCGCGGGCATCTATCAGGCAACCGTGACGTCCGGTACCCGCCTTGGCAGCATTGTGGTGACGCCGAAGGTGAAAGACACCCTGCTGACCGCGGTGACGATTTATGAGGTGGGCGACCAGGCAACCGCAACGCTGGCAGATGGCGATCTGACGGTTGATAACACCCATGTCGCGGCAAATGGCATGGATAAAGCCACCTTTAGCGCACAGGTAAAAGATGCCAATGGCAATCCGGTGGAAGGGGTAGCCATCGAGTGGCGCACCACTCTCAGTCAGCTGATAGCCACCGATTATAGCGGCGCCGACGGTAAGGCAAGCGCAACCCTGAGCAGCAGCAGTCTGGGGAACGCGCAGGTGACGGCGACAGTAAATGGTCATAGCGTCAATGCGCCGCCAGTGAGTTTTATTGCGGATATCAAAACCGCGCAGGTGGTTACCCTGACCACCGACAAGGCTAAAATCACCGGTACCGGCGTGGAGCTGGCGCAACTGACCGCGACGGTGGCAGACCAGCAGGGTCACCCGGTAGCCAATGCGACAGTGAACTGGCGCAGCAGCCAGGGCAACTTAGCGGCAACCTCGCAAACCAATGACAGCGGAGTCACCGTGGTTACGCTGACCGCACCGGTTTTGGTGGCATCGCAAAATGAGATTGCAGTTATCACCAGCAATATCGAGGGTTCTGACCGCCAGCCGGTTGACAGCTACCCGCTTGAAATCCGTGCAGTTATGCAGGCGGCGGGGAAATATTACTGGACCATGTCAAGCGACCTGCATACCGATCTGGAAAGCCCGGCGGCGAATTTTTGCTATAACCATGGCCGTGGGCGATTGTTAAATCGCGGCGATGTATCCGATTTTGGCAGCGGTTCAGGACACGCCGACTTTAACCGGATGAACGTTGCCGGTGAGTTTAAAGATGGCCTGTATCCCCTTGCCGGCGAGTGGCAAAGCTACGGCGCCGATCTTAATTCAGCCGACGGCACCATTGGCACCATACAGCCGCATACGCCTGAGGGAGGAAGCTGGTTATATGCCTGTGTAAAAGAGGCCTGATACTCCCCCGGCGTTAATCTGATCAAGGCTCCGTAAGGAGCCTTATCTTTGGCTCAGGTGCTGAGGCGTTTCACCGGCGCGTTCTGCTGGCGATCCCAGATCACCGTTAACAGCCGTTGTAGCGCGATAAAACCGAATAACAGAATGCCGATGGCGATTTTGGTCCACCAGGAACTCAGCGTGCCGTCAAAGTTAATCCAGGTCTGGATCAGCCCCTGAATCAGTACCCCAAACAGGGTACCCAGCACCGTGCCGACGCCGCCTGACAACAGCGTGCCGCCGATCACCACCGAAGCGATAGCATCCAGCTCCACCCCCATCCCTGCCAGCGCATAGCCCGCCGAGGTGTAGAGTGAGAAGACAATACCCGCCAGCGTAGCCAGCCCTGATGACAGCATATAGATCTTCACCGTAGTGGCGCGGGTAGAGATACCCATTAGCTGCGCCGAGGTAGCATTGCCACCGATGGCATACACCTGATTACCAAAACGGGTACGGTGCGCCAGCAAAATGCCGGCCGCCACCACCAGCAACATCATCAGCGCCAGCAGGCTGAGCCGCCCGCCGCCGGGGACTTTCCATGCCATCGCCGACAGACTGGAATAGAGAGGATGATCGATAGGTATCGAGCTTTCCGCAACCAGATAGCTGCAACCGCGCAGGAAGAACATCCCGGCGAGGGTAATAATAAACGCCGGGATCTTCAGTGCGTCAATCAGCCAGCCCATCATGGCGCCAAACGCCGAACCGGCCAGCAGAATGATGGAAAACGCCAGCCACGGCGACAGATGCAGATCGCCGATCGCCCGCGCGAGGAACACGCCGGTAAAAGCGATGACCGCCCCCACCGACAGGTCAATACCGCCGGAGAGGATCACAAAGGTCATCCCTACCGCAATAATGCCGAGAAAAGCGTTGTCGGTAAGAATGTTACAGATCACCCGCGTGGAGGCAAAGCCGGGAAACTGACTGAGGCAGAACAGATATCCGGCGACAAACACCAGCAGCGTAATCATCAGGGGTAAATGACGTTTAATCACGGCGACGCCCTCGTTTAAACAACTGGATAAAGCGCGGTGACTGCAGTAACAGCACGCACATAACCACTACCGCTTTCACCACCTGATTCAATTCCGGCGGGAAACCGGAGAGCAGAATACCGGTATTCATCGCCTGAATAATCAACGCGGCAATCAGCGATAGCACCAGATTAAAGCGTCCGCCCATTAACGAGGCGCCGCCAATGACCACCGCCAGAATCGCATCCAGTTCCAGCCACAGGCCGGCATTATTGGCGTCGGCGCCACGAATATCCGCCGCGACAATCAGCCCGGCCACCGCCGCACAGAGGCCGCTAATTACATAAGTCGACATCACCACCAGCCAGCCGGTGACGCCGGCATTACGCGCAGCGCGCAGGTTAATCCCTACCGCCTCAATAAACAGTCCCAGTGCGGTTTTACGGGTTAACAGCCATACCAGCAGCGCCACCAGCAGGGTTATCCATACCGGCACCGGCAGCCACCACAGCGTGCCGCTACCGAGGCGCGCCAGCGCGTCGCTGTTAAAAGTGACAATCTGTCCCTGAGTTATCAACTGGGCAATACCGCGCCCGGCCACCATCAGGATCAGGGTGGCGACAAACGGCTGAATTTTCAGTAACGCCACCAGCACGCCATTCCATAAACCACAGGCAATACCGGTACCGAGGGTGACGAGGATCACCAGCGTCAGACTGTAACCGGCTACCGTCATGGTCGCCGCCGTCGCGCCGGCAATCGCCATTACCGCCCCCACCGACAGATCAATACCGCCGGTGGCAATCACCAGCGTCATACCGATCGCCAGTAGCGCGACCGGTGCGGCGCGGTTAAGGATATCGATCGGACTACCAAACAGCCGACCATCCTGCAGGTGAATAGCAAAAAAATTATTCGCCACCAGACTGTCAACCAGCAGTACCAGGATCAGAGCAGCAATTTGCGGCATACCCGGCGGCAATTTACGTTTCAGCATGCGCGGCTTCTCCGGAGAAAGATGTGTCTCAAGCATGTTGCGCGCCTCCATCAGCAATCGCATTAACAATTGACGCAACGGAAAGCTGCTCCAGCGGAATTTCCGCCACCTGGCGCCGATCGCGCAGGATCAATACCCGGTCGGCGTAACCCACCAGCTCTTCCAGTTCAGAGGAGATCACCAGCAGTGCCAGCCCGTCAGCACAGAGTGATTCAATAAGGCGAATAATCTCAGCATGGGCGCCAACATCAATACCGCGCGTCGGCTCATCAAGGATCAGAAATTGCGGTCGCGTTACCAGCCAGCGGGACAGCAGCACTTTCTGCTGATTCCCGCCGGAGAGCAACTCCACCGGCTGATCGGCATCCGGGGTACGAATACCGAGGCTTTTGATAAAACGTTCGGCAATCTGCTGCTGCTCGCGCCGCTTAATCGGTCGCAGCCAGCCGCGCTGCGCCTGTAACGCCAGGATGATATTTTCGCGCACCGATGCGGCGCCGATAATCCCGTCGGTTTTACGATCTTCCGGGCAGAACCCCATGCCAAGGCGCGAGGCCTGCGCCGGGGAACGAATAGTGCGTTTTTTTCCTTTAACCATTGCGCTGCCGCTGTCGGCACGCCGGATGCCAAACAGCAGCTCGGCGGTTTCGGTGCGTCCGGAACCCAGCAGTCCGGCCAGCCCGACCGCTTCACCCGGCCTGACTTCCAGACTGAAAGGCTCAATGGTGCCCTTCTTACCGTAATCTTTAAATTCCACCACCGGCTGATTACTGCGTAAGGTGCTGCCGGCGCGCTGCAACGCCGTTTCCAGCAGTTCGCGGCCAAGCATCAGTTTAATCAGCTCGATGCGCGGCAGGCTGTGAGTATCACGGGTAGCGATAAACTGACCATTGCGCAGCACGGTAATCCGGTCACTGATGCGGTACACCTGGTCAAGGAAATGGGTAACAAAAATCAGGCTCATGCCTTTCTCCCTGAGCTGATTCATCAGGGTAAACAGCATTTCCACCTCGCTGGCATCCAGACTGGCGGTAGGTTCATCGAGGATCAACACCTGAGCCGAGAGATCCACTGCGCGGCAGATGGCGATAATTTGCTGCATCGCCACCGAGTACTGTCCCAGTGAACGGGTAACATCCAGCTCAAAACCGTAATTTTTCATCAGCAGCGTGGCATCACGCACCATGGCTTTGCGGTCGATCATGCCAAAGCGTCGCGGTTCACGGCCAATAAACAGGTTATCCGCCACCGACATATTGGGCAGCAGGTTAACTTCCTGATACACCGTGCCGATGCCGAACTGCTGGGCCTGAGCGGTATTGTGCGGATTGATGACCTGGCCATTAAGCGTTACGCTGCCGGCATCACGTTGATAGACGCCGGTCAGCACCTTAATCATTGTCGACTTACCGGCTCCGTTCTCCCCCAGCAGCGCCATAATCTCACCGCGCCTGATGCTAAAAGAGACATTATCCAACGCCTTTACTCCGGGGAAAAACTTGCTGACGCCGCTAATAGTTAACAGCGCCTCCTCTGTTTGCGTGGTCATAAACATCGCCTCTCAACATGAAAAAAACCGCCTGATTGCACAGCCTGTCCCGCAACTCCTTCTGCATCTCAGGGGGGATGGCTCTGAATCAGGCGGCGCTATGCTTAGTAGCCCATACCTTTTTTCTTATCTAACTCTGTCTGTGCATCAGCCGGCAGGAACAACCGCGACTGGGTTTTGATAATTTTTGGCGGCATAGTGCCGTCTTTCTTGAATTTCTCCAGCGCATCAAACGCCGGCCCCGCCATATTTGGCGTCAGTTCAACGTTGGCGTTGGCTTCACCCGCCAGCATCGCTTTATAAATATCCGGTACGCCGTCAATTGAGCCGGTGAGGATATCTTTACCCGGTTTCAGACCCGCTTCTTTAATGGCCTGGATGGCGCCGATCACCATGTCATCATTGTGCGCATATACCATGCAGATGTTTTTGCCGTTGTTTTCCGCCTTGATAAAGCTCTCCATTACCTCTTTCCCTTTACTGCGGGTAAAGTCGCCAGACTGGGAACGGATCACTTTGATATTTTTTGCCCCGGCAATCGCTTCGGCAAAGCCTTTCTTACGGTCGATGGCGACACTGGCGCCAACGGTGCCCTGTAGCTCTACGACATTACAAGGTTTGCCCGCCACATCTTTTACCAGCCAGTCGCCAATCAGTTTACCTTCCAGCACGTTATCCGCCGTGACTACCGCCATATACAGTGATTTGTCTTTTACCACGATGGCGCGATCCAGCAGGAATACCGGGATTTTGGCGTCTTTCGCTTCCTCAAGAACCGGTTCCCAGCCGGTCTGCACTACCGGCGCGATAAAAATGGCATCAACCCCCTGCGCAATAAATGAGCGCACTGCTTTGATTTGGTTCTCCTGTTTCTGTTGGCCATCGGCGATTTTCAACGTAATGCCGCGTTTAGCTGCTTCGCTTTTTGCAACGCTGGTTTCTGCGGCACGCCAGCCCGATTCAGAGCCAACCTGTGAAAAACCGACCGTCATATTGGCTGCCAGCACGGAACCGGAGAGTGCGGCACTCACCAGGGTGGTTAAGAGTAAACGCTTCCACATAATCTTTTTTCCTCTGATGGGAGATTGCTGTATAGGGACAAAGCCATTAGAGCCTGGACTATCCGGCTGAAAACAATTTCGACTTACTTCACAAAATGCCGCTAATTAAATGAGTTACGTTAAATCGGCAGAATTTAAGTCTGGCGGCATATGGAGTTTTCCCCTGCATGGAAAACAGCATGGGTTAAATAATCGTAATAAACAGAAGCGTTTAACGCGCGAACATTTGGAAACGATTACAGCACCACGTAAAGTTCTGCCATTTTCACCGTGTGGCTAATCTGCAAAAAAATTATCTAATCTGTGACTGGTCGCACATCATGCAGTTTATTGTTTCTTTTACCGGTAACAGTCGGCAAAACGTCAGCAGCGGGTAAAAATGATTATTTTCCCGGCGTTTACGGACAAAAAACCACCAGCCACCAGCGCCAATGACGCCTACTGCGCGAACGGATCAACCGCCATTATGGCCTGATACGATTCAGCCCGAGGGTGAGCAGGGAGAAACATCTATTTCTGCGGCAGATACCGACTTTTTGTCGCATCATTAATTACAGAAAACTCTCAAAAGAGGTCGATTGTGATGGATTGTGGCGTACTTTTCTTATTTTTGACGCTTTTTTACCATTTAAGCTATAGACAGCATTGGCCTTCTCCTTATACTTGAATGCTTATCATCCCCCTACCTGACGACTACTATGACAGCGCAAGATTACCTGTTGAAATTTCGTAAAGTGAGTAGCTTAGAAACTCTGGAAAAATTGTTTGATCATCTTAATTACTCATTAAGCGACGACCGTGAAATTCTGAACATGTACCGTGCTGCCGATCACCGCCGCGCTGAACTGGTCTCCGGTGGGCGTTTATTCGATTTAGGCTGCGTGCCAAAATCGGTATGGCGCTACGTGGTATAAGCCACCATAAACGTAACCATAACCGTAACTGTAACTGTAACTGTAGGGGAGCCATTAATGGCTCCCGTCATATTCCGTCACATTAATGGCTCCCGTCATCTCAATGGCTCCCGTCACATTAATGGCTCCCGTTATATTCCGTCATATTAATGGCATCCTGCAACGCCCCCGCGCCTTTATGGCCCTCGCGGCTTTTTTCTGTATAATCCTCGCGTTCCATATCGCAGATGACAGCCGGTAAAACGCTGTGATCGCCGTTTAATTTCTGTCAGGAAACCTAACATGTCTGTGCAATCTTCTGCGCCACGCATTGGCGGATGGCTTATTGTTCCGCTGGCATGGCTGCTCATGACGCTGCTTACCAGTGCTCTGGTGCTGGCAATGTATCTCAGCGCATTGGTAAATCCGGAACTGCGTCAGGCATTACTGCATAACACCCAGGCTTTTACTCTGCAGTGGTCACTGTCGCTGCTAACCTCGCTGGTGGTGTGGATCTACAGCATCTGGGTGACCTGGATGTTCTGCAAACGCTCGCGTCGTTTACCGCGCCACTACATTATCTGGCTGCTGCTCACCGTGGTGCTGGCCATTAAGACCTTTGCCTTCTCACCGGTCAGCGATAGCGCGGCAATCCGCACCCTACTGATCGCCCTGCTGGCGGCGTCACTTCTGGTTCCCTATTTCAAACGTTCTCAACGGGTTAAAAACACATTTATTGAGCAATAGGTGACGTTTATAGCGTCAGTAATTTAATCCTGAGTGCTATCTGCCGCCCCTGCGCGGCACAGATATTGTGATACAGCCGCCAATGCCCGATAATAAGCGGCTTTTATTGTTTCCCCAGGCGTAATCATGACCGAATACCTGCTTCTTTTTGTTGGCACAGTGCTGGTGAATAACTTCGTATTAGTGAAGTTTCTCGGCCTCTGTCCCTTTATGGGCGTCTCCAAAAAACTGGAAACGGCAATTGGCATGGGACTCGCCACCACCTTCGTTATCACCCTGGCCTCGATCTGCGCGTGGCTGGTGAATCATCTTATTCTGCTGCCGCTCGATCTGGTCTACCTGCGCACCCTTGCCTATATTCTGGTGATCGCCGTAACCGTTCAGTTCACGGAGATGGTGGTGCGGAAAACCAGCCCGGCGCTTTATCGCCTGCTGGGTATCTTTCTGCCGCTGATCACCACTAACTGCGCCGTGCTGGCGGTGCCGCTGCTGAGCGTCAACCTCAACCACAGTTTTATGCAGGCGGCAATGTATGGTTTCAGCGCCTCAATCGGTTTCTCGCTGGTGATGGTGCTGTTTGCCGCAATGCGCGAGCGTCTGGTGCTGGCGAATGTCCCGGCGCCGTTTAAAGGTTCATCCATCGCGCTGATCACCGCAGGTCTGATGTCGCTGGCCTTTATGGGCTTCTCAGGATTGGTGAAGTTCTGATGTCAGCCATCTGGATAGCAATTATTGCCTTAAGCGCCCTGAGTCTGGTATTTGGCGGACTGCTGGGCTATGCCTCACGGCGCTTTAAAGTCGAAGCCGATCCCATCGTTGACCAAATCGATGAAATTCTGCCGCAAAGCCAGTGCGGACAGTGCGGTTATGCCGGCTGTCGCCCCTATGCTGAAGCGGTAGGCAACAACGGCGAGGCGATTAACAAATGCGCCCCCGGCGGCGAGCAGACCATGCTGAAGCTGGCCGGACTGTTAAATGTTGATCCGCAGCCGATTGACGGCGACGCCACGGCGCAAGAACCGGTGCGCACGGTGGCGTGGATCGATGAAGCCAACTGCATTGGCTGCACCAAATGTATTCAGGCCTGCCCGGTTGATGCCATTGTCGGCGCCACGCGCGCGATGCATACCGTGCTGAGCGATGTCTGCACCGGCTGCGATCTCTGTGTTGCCCCCTGCCCAACCGACTGTATTGAAATGCGTCCGGTGGCGACCACCACTGCCAACTGGAAGTGGGATCTGAATACGATCCCTGTCAGGGTCATTCCCGTGGAACGTCATGCGTAATCTGTTTAACTGGTTTAAAAAAGAGAAAATCTGGGACTTCGATGGCGGCATTCATCCGCCGGAGATGAAGACCCAGTCAAACGGCACACCGCTGCGTCAGATCCCGTTACCTGAGCGTTTTATTATTCCGCTGAAGCAGCATATCGGTAATGAAGGCGAACTGTGCGTCAGCCCGGGCGACAAGGTGCTGCGCGGTCAGCCGCTGACCTTTGGCCGCGGACGTATGCTGCCGGTTCATGCGCCGACCTCCGGTATAGTCGACGACATTGCGCCGCATATGACCGCCCACCCTTCGGCGTTGTCAGAGATGTGTGTGTTTATTACTCCGGATGGCGAAGATCGCTGGATCGAGCGCGAAACCCTGAGCGACTATCGCCAGCTGGATCGCGCTGAGCTGATCAACCGGATTCACCAGGCTGGCGTGGCCGGTCTGGGCGGCGCGGGTTTCCCCACCGCCACCAAGCTGAAAGGCGGTCTCACTGGGGTTAACACCCTGATTATCAACGGCGCCGAGTGTGAGCCCTATATAACCGCCGATGACCGGCTGATGCAGGACTATGCCGATGAAGTCCTCGAAGGCTCGCGTATCCTCGGCTGGGTATTACAGGCCACGCAGGTGCTGATTGGGGTGGAAGACAATAAACCCGCCGCGATCGCCGCGCTGAAGCAGGCAATCGGCAGCAGTACTGATTTGCAGCTGCGGGTTATTCCGACCAAATATCCCTCCGGCGGCGCCAAACAGCTGACAAAAATTCTTACCGGCAAGGAAGTGCCGCACGGCGGGCGCTCGTCGGATATCGGTGTGCTGATGCAGAATGTCGGTACCGCCTTTGCGGTGAAACGCGCGATTATTGACGGCGAACCGTTAACCGAACGTGTCGTCACCCTGACCGGTGAAGCGGTGGCTCAGCCTTGTAATCTCTGGGGTCGCCTTGGTTCGCCGGTCAGCCATCTGCTGCATCAGGTTGGTTTTACTCCGGCCTCCGGCCAGATGGTAGTAATGGGCGGTCCATTAATGGGCTTTACCCTGCCCGCCCTGGATGTGCCGATGGTGAAAATCACCAACTGTATTCTGGCGCCTTCCGCCAGTGAAATGGGGCACAGCGCGCCGGAGCAATCCTGTATTCGCTGCAGCGCCTGCGCCGATGCCTGTCCGGCCAATCTGCTGCCGCAACAACTCTACTGGTTTAGTCAGGGCGCCGATCATGAAAAAGCCCGCGCGCACGCTATTGATGACTGTATCGAGTGCGGCGCCTGCGCTTATGTCTGTCCGAGCAATATTCCGCTGGTGCAATATTATCGTCAGGAGAAAGCAGAGCTGCGCGCCATTGATCTTGAGGCACAACGCACTGCCCAGGCGAAAGCCCGTTTTGAAGCACGTCAGGAACGGCTCGAGCGCGAGAAACAGGCGCGTGAAGCGCGTCATGAGCAGGCGAAACGCAAGGTCAGCAGCAGCGATCAGAGTGAGATTAGCGCAGCACTGGAGCGGGTAAAAGCCAGACATGCCGCCACGACCCAGCCGGTGACCGTGCAGGCCGGAGAAGAGCCGGATAATGCGCTGGTGATTGCGCAGCGTGAAGCGCGGAAAGCACAGGCGCGGGCGCGTCAGGCGGAAAAACAGGCGGAGACCGAGCCACTTACCCGTCAGGCTGGCGATCCACGCAAAGCTGCGGTAGAAGCAGCGATTGCCCGCGCCAAAGCGAAAAAAGCGGCGGCAGAGGCACCGGTCGATCCGCAGGCGGTTGATCCACGTAAAGCCGCCGTCGAAGCAGCCATTGCCCGTGCTAAAGCAAAAAAAGCGGCGCAAAGCGCCGAAACTGGCGCGCCGGCTGAGCCTGCGCCGCATACTGATACGGTCGATCCACGTAAGGCCGCCGTCGAAGCGGCTATTGCCCGCGCTAAAGCAAAAAAAGCGGCACAAAGCGCCGAAACTGGCGCGCCGGCTGAACCTGCGCCGCATACCGATACGGTCGATCCACGTAAGGCCGCCGTCGAAGCGGCTATTGCCCGCGCTAAAGCAAAAAAAGCGGCACAGGCCACACAACCCGCTGAACCCCGGCAAACCGCCCCTGACACCGACAGTGAAACTGACGATCCGCGTAAAGCGGCAGTGGCGGCGGCCATTGCGCGCGTAAAAGCGCGCAAAGCCGCGCAGCAGCATTCGACGCAAGAGGAATAAATGGCTTTTCGTATTGCAAGTTCGCCTTATACCCACAATCAGCGCAGCACCGGTACCATTATGCTGCTGGTGTTGCTGGCTGCAATTCCGGGCATGGCGGCCCAGTGGTATTACTTTGGCTACGGTAACCTGATTCAGGTGGCGCTGGCGGCACTTGTCGCGCTGGCGGCGGAAGGGATGATCGTTAAACTGCGTAACCAGCCGGTGGCGGCAATTCTCGGTGATAACTCCGCGCTGCTGACTGCCCTGCTGCTCGGCATCAGTATCCCGCCGCTGGCCCCGTGGTGGCTGATTGTGGTCGGTACGCTGTTTGCCGTGGTGATTGCCAAGCAACTTTATGGCGGTCTGGGTCAGAATCCATTTAATCCGGCAATGATCGGCTATGTGGTACTGCTGATCTCCTTTCCGGTACAGATGACCAGCTGGTTGCCGCCGCACGCGCTGCAATCCGTCACCCCCGGGCTAATGGACTCCCTCAGCATGATCTTCAGCCACCACACGCTGGCGGGTGACACCATGCAGCAGCTGCAGGCTGGCATTGATGGCGTCAGCCAGGCAACACCGCTGGATACCTTTAAAACCGGGCTGCGGGCCGGTCACCGCGCCGATCAGCTATTAGCCCAGCCAATTTATAGCGGCGTCATTGCCGGCTTAGGCTGGCAGTGGGTGAATGCCGGTTTTCTGCTCGGTGGCCTGTTTCTGCTATGGAGCAACAGCATCCGCTGGCATATTCCGCTCAGCTTCCTGCTGTCGCTGGCCGTCTGCGCAACCATTGGCTGGCTGATTTCGCCACAGAGTCTGGCGTCGCCACTGATTCATCTGTTCTCCGGCGCCACCATGCTCGGCGCATTCTTTATCGCCACCGATCCGGTGACGGCCTCCACCACCAATAAAGGCCGCCTGCTATTTGGCGCGCTGATTGGTTTACTGGTATGGCTGATCCGCAGTTTTGGCGGTTACCCTGATGGCGTAGCCTTTGCCGTCTTACTGGCCAATATTACCGTGCCGCTGATCGACTACTATACCAAGCCGCGCGTTTACGGCCATCGCAAGGAATAAGCACAGGATGAGTATGCTGGATTCCATCAGGAAAAATGGCGTGACGCTGGCGCTGTTCGCGGCGGTCACCACTGGCGTAACCGCGGTGATAAATACCGTAACCAAACCGACGATTGAGCATCAGACGGCACTCCAGCAGAAAGCGCTGCTGGATCAGGTATTGCCACCAGAGGTGTATGATAACGCGATTCAGCGCGAATGTTACGTTGTCACTGACAGCGCGTTGGGCAATGCTAAGCCGCACCGCCTCTATCTGGCGCGTATGCAGCAGAAACCGGTGGCGGTGGCTATTGAGACTACTGCGCCGGACGGCTATGCTGGGGAGATCCAGATACTGGTCGGGGCCAATTTCAATGGTCACGTGTACGGTAGCCGGGTGGTGGAGCATCATGAAACCCCGGGGCTCGGTGACAAAATTGAATTGCGCATTTCCGACTGGATCAACAGCTTTAATGGTAAGCAGGTCACAGGTGCGGATGACCGGCGGTTCGCGGTAAAAAAAGATGGCGGTGATTTTGACCAGTTTACCGGCGCCACCATTACCCCGCGCGCGGTGGTGAATGCGGTAAAACGCACTACCCTGTATGCAGAAACGCTGCCGACCAGACTCACGTCGTTACCGGACTGTGGAGAGAGCAATGAGTAGTGAAGCTAAAACACTTTTAATTAACGGCTTGTGGAAAAACAACTCGTCGCTGGTACAGCTACTTGGCCTCTGTCCACTGCTGGCGGTGACCTCGACCGCCACCAATGCACTCGGCCTCGGTCTTGCCACCACCATGGTGCTGACCTGTACCAACAGCGCGATTTCCGCTTCGCGTCGTTGGGTGAAGCCGGAAATCCGCATTCCTATCTATGTCATGATTATTGCCGCCGTGGTCAGTTGCGTACAGATGCTGATTAACGCTTACGCCTATGGCCTGTATCAGTCGCTGGGGATCTTTATCCCGCTGATCGTCACCAACTGTATCGTGGTGGGCCGCGCCGAAGCGGTGGCATCGAAAAGCAGCATACCGCTATCGGCGCTGGACGGCTTTGCTACCGGTATGGGCGCCACCTGCGCCATGACGGTACTCGGCACGGCGCGTGAAATCATCGGTAATGGCACTATTTTTAACGGCGCCGATCAGCTACTAGGCCCCTGGGCTAAAGTCCTGCGCGTTGAAGTGGTGCATTTTGACTCGCCAATGTTGCTGGCAATGCTGCCACCCGGCGCCTTTATTGGCCTGGGCATGATGCTGGCCGGCAAGTATATGATCGATCAGAAAATGAAAGCTCGTGCGGCACGACTGGCGGCAACCCAGGTTGCGCCGGAGGGACATACCGGGAAAGCGCTGTGAATAAAGAGAAACGTCATCAGATCCTGAGCCGTTTGCGTGACAATAATCCGCATCCCACCACCGAACTGGCATTCAGTTCCCCTTTTGAATTGCTGATCGCCGTGCTGCTTTCCGCGCAGGCCACCGATGTCAGCGTTAATAAGGCCACCGCGAAGCTGTGGCCGGTAGCCAATACGCCGGCGGCGTTGCTGGAACTGGGCGTCGACGGCGTAAAAGAGTACATCAAAACTATCGGCCTGTTTAACAGCAAAGCGGAGAATGTGATTAAGACCTGCCGTATGCTGCTGGAACTGCATAATGGCGAGGTGCCGGAGGATCGCGCGGCGCTGGAGGCGCTGCCCGGCGTCGGCCGCAAAACCGCCAATGTGGTGCTAAACACCGCGTTTGGCTGGCCGACCATTGCCGTGGATACGCATATTTTCCGCGTCAGTAATCGCACCCGCTTCGCGCCGGGTAAGAATGTCGAAGAGGTTGAAGAGAAACTGTTAAAAGTGGTGCCTGCCGAGTTTAAGGTGGATTGCCACCACTGGCTGATTTTGCACGGGCGTTACACCTGTGTGGCGCGTAAACCGCGCTGTGGCTCCTGCCTGATCGAAGATCTTTGCGAGTATGACAGCAAAGTCGAACTGTAACCCCCCGCCACCCTAACCCTGCGCCTGCCGGGTTAGGGTGGCGACCTCATTAACTTATTTTCTTACTCTCATCCGCACGATAATGCAGAAAAGCAAAGTGCGCGGCGGCGCGGTGATAGAGACTGTCAACACAAGCCATCCCGACGAAACAACCGGTGAACTCACCGTAGCGGCTGTATTCATCAGAAAAAAGCGCCGTGGCATACTCTTTACCAATTCTCTGATACTGCTCACCATCAACTGACCACGAGAAGAAGGTTTTCCGCCCGGCAATATTCAGGCGCAGATAAAGCTCTGCCTGCTCAGGATGAATCTCATCCAGGTGATCCTCACGCTTCAAACCATTATCGAGATGAATGACATACAGCGAAGGTGAAGCGGTCTGCTCATCAAAGGTCTTTTGCAAAAACAAATAATTCATATTGTCATAATACAAAACCAGCCCCGCGCTATGCTGAAATACCTGCGGGGAAAAATCCATTTTGCTGCTGACGGTGGTATCCAGCGAGGTTAATTTGCGGGCCAGCAGACTGACATTGTTTTCCGAGCACAGTGATTCCTGACCGCGTAGCGTCACATAGCCCGCCTTCGTGGCGGTATCGGCGAAGCAATCGGCGGCAATACGCGGGGCGTAGAGATTAATATCCAGCGCCGCAGAGTCGAACTGAATATGATGTTCAACCACGCCCGCGCCCTGGCTGCCGCCCACAGCGCCTGTTTCCATCCCCTCCTGAGCCAGGTTGCCACCAGAGCTCAGTCGCAGCCAGTTATCTTCTGACCAGTACATCCGCTGTATTGCCGTTTCACGGCCGAGCGGACAACAGAGCTCCGGACGCAGCGGGCGGGCGCACAGGTGAACGAGCAACACTTCGCCGTTATCATTCTCAACATAGCTGGCATGCCCTGACTTTTGCAGATAGGAGTCAGGATTAAAGCAGGCGCGGCGCAAATAATCTTTATCAAAAGCCTCAGCGGAATCTTTATTGATTATCAGCGGCGCATGCAGTGCCGCTGCCGTCGCTGAGGTAAGAATCGGATTAAGCGGATCTTTCTCATACGGGCCGAAGATATTTCTGGCGCGCCCCATGGTGACACAGTGGCCGTAGCCAGTCCCGCCTTCAGCGCACATCAGGTAGTAATAACCGTTACGTTTAGTAATGTGTGCGCCTTCAGCGCCGATTTCAAAAGCCCCCGACCAGATACGTTGCGGATAGCCGATCAGCGACCGGCTTTCCGCATTATATTCCACCACGCTGATAGCGCCCTGATAGTTATCGCGGGTTTCCCAATCCACTGCCACCACCCATTTGCGGCCGTCATCATCGTGCACAAGTGAGGCATCGTAGCCCGCCGAGTGCAGATATACCGGTTCACTCCACGGACCTTCAATGTTTTCTGCGCTGACCAGGTAGTTATCGACATCAAAATAGCGGCCATTCATTGAATTCATCACGCCATACAGTACATAAAACAGCCCCTCCGCTTCGCTCCAGGTCAGGCAAGGCGCCCATATCCCTTTCGCCGAGCGCAATTTCCTCAGATCCAGCAGATGGCGGTCATTAATCACATGCGTGTGCAATGTCCAGTGGCTAAGGTCACGGGAGTGATAAACCGGAATAGCGGGAAACCATTCAAAGGAAGAGACGGCAATATAGTAATCATCACCACGGCGGCAAATGGCCGGATCGGGATTGAAGCCTTTCAGAATTGGGTTTTGCACAATCATAACAACCTCAATATATCAGCGTGTGAATTTAATCAGTGAGTTTTCATCAGGTTAGCGGCAATATCGTTATCTGGCCGGTAGTAACGGATAATCACTACCAGTAACAGCACCAGAAATGCCGGATAGAGGGTGAAAAGCAGTCGGATGGTATGCGCCGCCGCGGCTGATTGCTGCGCCACGCCGCCGACATAGCCATTCCAGGCCAGCAGCCAGCCAATCAGCGCGCCGCCCAGAGCAATTCCCAGTTTGATGGCGAATAAATTGGTAGAAAAGACGATGCCACTCAATTTTTTGCCGCTTTGCAGTTCAATAATATCGACCACATCAGAGAGCATTGCCCACTGCAATGGCGTGGCCAGCAGCTGCACAAAGTTAATCAGAATCAGTAACGCCAGAATGGCAA
This sequence comes from Pantoea sp. B65, assembly GCF_047308185.1. NCBI lineage: Bacteria > Pseudomonadati > Pseudomonadota > Gammaproteobacteria > Enterobacterales > Erwiniaceae > Pantoea > Pantoea sp. B65. Next base: position 34,187 of record NZ_JAHXPU010000024.1, on the reverse strand, counting down.
TAATGGCGTTATCCGGGACGAAATAGAGCGCCACCAGCATCACCACCTCTGCCAGCATGCAAATTTTAAAACCTTTTACCTTGCTGATATTTTTAAATACGCTGGCTGACAGCAGAGCTCCGGCCAGCCCGGAAACCAGTGCCACGGTAAGGAAAGTACTGCTCAGATCGGGCCGGTTAATAACATAGTTACAAAAATAGATAATCACGCCGGTTTTAAAGATCACCGCCACCAGGTTGACAATATTGAGCACAAAAAGTGATAGCCACTCGCGGCTTTTTAATAAAATGCGCAGATCCGCGCCTACCGTTGAACGATTAACATCCGGTTCGGCAATATATTTCTCTTTAGTGGCGGCATAACAGAAGAACAACAGAATAATACCGAGTACGCTGATAAACATCATCGAGTAGAAATAACCCTGTTGTAAATTGCCTTTGCCCAGCCAGGCAACCAGTGGTAACGCGGCAACCGACACCATCAGACCGCCGCAGGCACTCATGGCGAAACGCCAGGATTGCAACGATACCCGCTCCGCTGATGAGCGGCTTAAATTATTGACCATTGCGCAGTACGGCACGTTGATTGTGCTGTAAAAAAATGACAACAGGGTGTAGGAAATACAGGCGTAAATCAGTTTTCCGTTATAGGCGAGATCCGGGGTGTAAAATGTCATCATACACACCAGACCAAATGGAATGGCAAACCACAGTATCCACGGTCTGAATTGCCCGTTTTTGCTGCGGGTGCGATCGGCTATAGCGCCAATATAGATATCAAATACTGCATCAAGTGCGCGAACCGCCAGAAACATGGTTCCCATATGTACCGGGACCAGGCCAAATACATCGGTATAGAAATAAGCCATGAAAAGCATGATGGTTGACCATACCAGATTGCAGGCCGCATCCCCTAAGCCATAACCAAACTTTTCATAACGAGTCAGGGTAACATTAGTCATTTATTCCTCGGTATCTTGTTGATATAATTATAAACACACCTGGGCAGGGTTACAGTGAAGCTGCGTTTCAGATTATTGATTTTGCGTAACTGAGTCTGTATAAAAAGCGTTGAGAACTATAAGAAAGGTGAACCTGATGCGTGATGACTATCCCATTTACGAAAACATTATCCTGCCGAATAAAGAGCTCTATTTCTTAAAACAATATCAGCTGACGGATTATCCCGGCGATATCATTCCGCCTCATTATCATTTAATGTATGAAATGATGTGGTTTGAGCAAGCCAGTGGCGTTTTTACCTTTAATGGTGAATGCTTCCCGATCAAAGATCATACGCTGGTGTTTATCCCCACCCTGATGACACACGAATTGCAGTTAGATGCCGCCAGACAGCACCTGCGTTATTTATTCCAGTTTGAGAGTGAGTTAATAAATAAACTGAGTATCTGTTCTTTTGCACAGCATAAACAGCGGGCAGCAATCTATATGCCGGAACAGCAGCAATCAGCGCGTATCGCCGCCCTGTTTTCATGGTGTGCCGGATTTCAGGATCATCACGCGCAGCAACTTCTGTTAACAAAAGCGCTGGCGTTATTACTGGAAGACGTTTTCTCGCTGCAGTGCGGGAATAATCAGATTTTTCCGCATCAACCGGCTGATTTCCCTGACCGGCTGCTAAAGCTGCTATACCAGATGGAGAACCAGAATAACTATGAGATCACCACCGCTGAGGCAGCGCAGGGATGCTCAGTATCGAAGTCGTATTTTTCACGCTGTTTTAAAACGCATTTTGGTATGACTTTTAAAGAGTACCTGTTATTGCGCAAGTTAAAGCTGGCAATGGGTCTGTTATCGTCAACAGAAATGAAAATCGCCGATATTTCACAGTTAGCGGGCTTTACCGACGGTGCCTATTTCACGCTAAAATTCCGTTTGTATCTCGGCTGTACGCCCAGTGAATTTCGCGGCCAGATTTACAATAATAATGTCGCTGCGTTGTAGGGACGGGAGCCATTAATGGCTCCCCTACGTTTGTAGGGGCGGCATTAATGCCGCCCGTGTTAATGATTTTTGCCGATCATAATGACGGCATTAATGCCGCCCGTGTTAATGATTTGTGCCGATCATAATGACGACATTAATGCCGCCCGTGTTAATGATTTTTGCCGATCATAATGACAGCATTAATGCCGCCCGTGTTAATGATTTGCACCGGCTATAATGATGGTATTAACAGCTATTAAAACTGATAAGTCATGCCAACGCCAAAGCTATTATCGGTAGAGATACCAAATGGAGTATTCTCACTCAGTCGATTAACTTTATAATCGGCATAGGTAAAGAAGTTCTTATTAAAAAAGTATGAGATATTCAGGTCGAGATATTTAACTAAATCAACATCGCCATATCCCTCAATCTCTTTGCCTTTCGACTGAAACCAGCCAATGCCGGGCGTTATGCCATTGTCAGAGACATAACGCAGATAAGCTTCAATGTTCTGCGTTTTATTAGCGTATCCATAATTTTTAATCGGGGTGATATTGTATCCCTGCGAATATTTCACCGCGGCGTAGAATGGTCCGGGATTATATTTAAACCCGGTGGCCCACATTTCGGCACGCTCACCATCGCCATACGCCAGTGCCTGCTGAGCCGTGGTGCGTTTCGAGTTGCCGTATGCCGCCAGCAGGGTGCCGCCCCAGTCGAAAGCATAACTCGCCGACATGCCCGCGCCTTCACCGTTAGCAGCGTAAACCGAGCGACTGCTGTTATTGCTGCCCTCACCGTTCTGTCCCTGGTACTGGACGGCGAATTTAATTTTATCATTCAGACCAAACAGATTGTTGTTACGCCAGGTCAACAGACCGTTGGCGCGACCGGTGAGAAAGCCATCGGTATAGCTGTCAGTCATAATATCGAAGATAGGCGCAAAGTCGGTAATACTGGCAACGTCATACAACACCCCGGCATTTCGCCCGTAATCCAGCGAACCGAGATCGCCATAGCGCAACCCCGCATAGCCAAAGCGGGTTTTGCTGCCGTCGGTCCCTTCTGCCTCAGATTTATTCGCCTGAATATTATATTCCCACTGACCAAAGCCGGTTAATTTATCATTAATCTGCGTTTGCCCGCGAAAGCCGAAACGTAAATAGCTGTTATCGCCATCGACGCTGGTATCATCGCTAAAATAGTGGCGCGCGCGCATGCTGCCATACAGATCCAGCTTATTACCATCCTTATTATAAATTTCCGCCGCCCCGGATACGCCGGAAATTAATAGCGACATCAGGACAAGGGAGGTTTTACCTGCATTCATTTTTGCCTCATCATATTCAGGATATTATTAGTGTTATTATTGAGTGGGTATTGCCCCACTCAGACGTTAAATATTAATTAGCGATTAAGTGGCCGTGGCTGCGCTTCAGGCGGCAACAGTGAGTTATAGCTTTCACCGTCCAGCTGGCGGGTGTGCTCCGCTTTTGCCGCAGCAATTAATGACGGCGTGGTGAGTGCGCGCATTACTGAGGCGGCGATAACGCTACCCGCCAGCAGCATTCCCTTATGGGCATAAGTGGATTTGCCCTGCGTCACCATCTGCCAGGAGTGCGGCGGGGTGCCCCAGGCGCAGGTGGCGATATACACCTGCCCCACCGGCACCAGCCAGCTGACATCCCCGACATCGGTTGAACCATTGAGAAAATCAGGTTCCTTACGCAATGGGGTCAGGTCTTCCGCCAGCACCTTGCCCTTCTTCGCCACCAGCCGTTTCTCTTCCTCAGAGAAAGTTTGCTGAATGGCGTGAGCAAACGCCTTTTCTTCACGGGTAAAGGTTACCGGGCCGATTTTGCTCAGCTCTTCATCCATCATGGTAGCGAGGGTAACGTTCGGGATAAGATCGGCAGAGGCGGCATCAAATTCAATGCTCACCTCCGTGCCCGACATCAGCGCCGCGCCGCGCGCAATATCGTGTACCCGGGTAGTAATTTCACGCACCTGCTGCATTTTTGGCGAGCGAATTTTGTACAGCACATCCGCTTCTGACTGCACCACATTCGGCGCATTGCCGCCGGCGTTGGTGATGGCATAGTGCAGACGCGCTTCAGGAATAATATGTTCACGCAGGAAGTTAGCGCCGACGTTCATCAGTTCGACGCCGTCGAGCGCACTGCGCCCCAGATGCGGACTGAATGCGGCGTGGGTGCTTTTGCCCTTAAACAGATATTTCACCTGATTGGTAGCCAGCATCCTGGCGTTATAGGCAAGGTTTTCATCCCATGGATGCCAGGTAAAAGCGACGTCCACATCAGCAAATAAACCGGCCCGCGCCATATAGGCTTTGCCGCCGCCGCCTTCTTCCGCCGGGCAGCCATAATATTTAATCGTGCCGCCGGTGTTTAACGCCTGCATACAGGCTTTAACCGCCAGAGCTGCCGCCAGAGCGCCAGAGCCAAGCAGGTTATGACCGCAGCCATGGCCGTTGCCGGCCTTCACCACCGGCGCAAAACAGTCCAGGTTCGCTTTCTGGCTCAGTGACGGCAGCGCATCATATTCGCCGAGAATGGCGATAACCGGCTGTCCCTCGCCAAAGCTGGCAACAAATGCCGTGTCAATATTGCCGGCGTTACGGGTCAGGGTAAATCCGGCCTGTTCCAGCGTTTGCGCCATCAGGGCGGCGGACTGAGATTCTTCATAACGAACCTCGGCGAATTCCCAGATTTGATCGCTGACGGCAACGATGCGCGCGCGTTCTTTTTCCAGGGTTTCCTTGATAATCTCTAAATAGTTCATCGGGTTCTCTCTTTAACGTGCAGGTCCGGCAGTGAGTTCAGCTTCAACGACGCTGTTCTGATGTTTGATTGACAGGGAGATCAGGCAGGTAACGATGGCGCAGGCGATAATCATCAGAAACGCTGCCGAATAGTTCTGGTCGGTTAATTTCAGGATGTAGCCAATAACCAGCGGGGACAGAAACGAACCGATTTGCGCCACCGAGTTAATCAATCCGGTCGCGGTTCCCACCGACTGTTTGGGGAACTGTTTGATAATGGTGACAAACACGCTGATGCTGATGGCATTCAGGAAAATATTCGATAGCGACAGCCAGGCAAAGGCCAGCAGAATCGACGAGGCGTTAAACATCAGCCAGATAAACAGCGCTGAAACGCCTGAACCGATGGCGATCAGGTACTTTTCGCGTCCGGTGAAGAACCGGTCCAGCAACCAGCCACAGGCCAGAAAGGAGATAAAACCAAGGGTCGGTGGCAGGACTGACCAGGCACCCATCGACACCATGCTCATCCCTTTCACTTTCACCCAGTAGGAGGGCAACCAGGATTGCAGCCCCCAGAAGACAATATTGGTAAAAAAGTAGCAGGCGGCGACCTGCCAGGTCAGCGGTCTGGCGATAATTTCCAGCAGACGTTGCTTTTCCGAACCTTTGTTCACCGCTTTGACGGTGTCAGGCTGCGGCTCAGCGGACGGTTGCTTCAGCACCAGCCATAGCAGCACCGCCAGCACCAGGCCGGCAATCCCCAGCAGGAAAAACATCACGCGCCAGTTATAAAAAGCAATCAGCGTGGAGACCACGATAGAGCCAACGGCAAAACCCACCGATGCCCCGGACTGAAGAAATGCTTTTGCCCGCGCCATCTTTGTGCGGTCAAACTGCTGCGCAATCACCACTGAGCTGCCGGAAGGAAATACCGCCTCACCGACGCCGACAAAGAAACGGGAAATCACCAGAGTGACTACCCCACCCGCCATACCGGTAAAGGCGGTCGCCACTGACCACAGCCCGACCGCACCGGTCAGGATGGTTTTACTGCCAAGGCGATCGACCAGATAACCGCCAATCAGCTGAGTTAATGAATAAGCGAGGAAGAAACCACTGATAATCATGCCGGTTTCATCGCTGGCCAGACCAAAATCATTGCCGATCGGGATAATAGCTATATTAATTGCTGTTTTATCAATAAACCCAACAACCCAACATAAAAACAAGATGAAGATGATCAGTTTGTTTTTATTACTCGTCTTCAGGTTACTCATAGATACTTCCTCAGGGAGGTTGCCATAAAAACACAACAACTGCCTTGCTACACTTGCAAATAAAGTGATAAATATCTATGTAGCTTCACACACTAAAATCATAAATTATATGTAGGTTTATACGGGGTATGCAGATGCAGGAGTATGTCATTACACTGGAAAAAGTCATCAGACAACATTTTCCGGCCGCGCTTTTTTCAGTGGCGACATCGGCAAAAAGATTTGACGACCTGCGGCAGGATAGTGATAACCAGATGGATGAATCAAATGAAAACTTTATTTTAATTCACACCCTTAGCGCCGGTGAATTACGTATTGAAGCCATCTGCCTGTATATCGACTCGTTAATGATCAGAATAAATTACGATAGCTGCAGCGGCGCAGAAAATCAGATCAAGGCACTGTTAAATGATATCAAAATCACCCTATTCGCTGAGATACTACAGCAGCAAAAATCGATGTTTCGTCGTATCAGCGATAATACCTGGCACCTTGCTTCCGGGTTATCCCATGAAGTGATCACCCAGCACGTGGTTGATGGCGCGTTGAAGACCATTCCATTTAGCGATGCGGTTATATTCCGTATCTATGATGAACAGAAAAATCTGCTGATTCCAATGGCGCTTTCCGGGTTTAAGGAAAATTATTATGATTATGCTGTCTCAACCCATGAATCTGTTTCGGGGCGGGTATTTGAAAGCAGACAATCCGTTACGCTTAATTCCCGGGAGGCGATCCTCGCCTCTTTTACCCATCAGTCAGCGATGCGCAGCGCAATAATGGAAAATAACCCCATTGCTAATTCCCTGCTGTGCGTTCCGGTGCAGGATAAACAAATTTGTTATGGCACACTGACGCTACTCTCATTTAATCGCCATTCGGTCTTTAACTCACTGGCAGTTTCACTGCTGGAGACATTTTCCGCGCAAGTGGCGCTGGCGTGGAGAAATGCCAAAATATATGATGAAAAGATCTCCAGCCTGAATGAGGTTGAAGCGCTGCGCAAACAGCTTGAGCGGCAAAACGCCATCCTGAAAGGTAGCGTGGAATTTCATAATGACATGGTGAGTTTATCGACCAGAATCAATAACTTAAATTCTTTTATCATTGCCATCCTGGAACGGGTGAATCTGAAAGCAGGCTATATCGATATCCTGGGTAATCTCTGTAACGATACGGTGAATTTCCCTTACAGCTGGGATGATCTCCAACAACTGGAACAGGCGCACTCTGGCGCTGAGCGTCATTTTTCTGCCGGCGACGAGTATATTCAACCGCTGAAGTATGAATATCTCTCTGTCGGCTATTTTATTCTACCCGCCGCGGCAGTGAACGATGCGACCCGACTGATTCTTTCGCGTCTCGGTGATTTTATCGTTATGGAAATTATGCGCAAGGCCAGCAGCCTGATGCTGGAACACAAACGGAAATCAGCACTTATTGAACAGGTTTTCACGCGGGGAATAAACAGCGACAGCGAAAAAAACCTTGCGGAGTATGGTTTTCAGGTACAAAACTGGATTATGTGTCTGCGCCTGCAAGTTAATCATCATGGTAATGAAGAAGTGACTTCATTTGTCACCCTTAACAAATTAAACAGTCTGTTTTACCGGCGTAATGTCTTCAGCTATGCCGACAGCCACAGTATTATTATCTATATCTCCGATCTGCATACCAGTAAATTAAAAGAGTTCGCCGAAAAGATAAGCCGGGAATTACCACCAACGGCAATCAGTAAGGCTGGAATCAGCCAGATTCTGAAACGGAATGAATTTAAACTGGCCTGGCAACAGGCCGGGACGGCACTGGAGGTACTTAATACCCGCCAGCAACAGGGGGTATTGTATTTTCATGATAGTGGTATTGAGAGGTTATTTATCAACCATGAACAAGAAGAACTGAATCGGTTTATCGCTGATGTGCTCGCGCCGCTGCTTGCGGACGGGGAAAAAAATGCCACGCTGTTAATCACTCTGAATAGTTTTATTCATCACAGCTGCTCGATGCTTAATACAGCAAAGGCACTTAATATCCATGTAAATACTTTATATCAGCGCATCAGAAAAATTGAAAATATGATCCATTTCACCCTGTCAGATCCAGACGACTTTCTTATTGTTAACCTGGCCTGTCATATGAACCGGTTATATAACTCACAACCCTGACCTGATACTGAGATCGGGGTGGCCGCACGCGATACTGGAACACCGTCCTTTTGCCATCACGGTACGATCCATCGGGCCGAAGTGATGCTGGCGATAACCGTTCAGATCGTCAGTTTTATCGTGGCCGCCTGGCTGGCGGCGTCGACAAGGGCGCGGTATAGCGGGCTATTGCCGCTCTTTGCCGTGGTGACGCTGCGATAATCTTCCGCGCCATGCCAGTCGTGCGCGCCATTGTCGCCCAGCGGAAGATCATTGCCGGTTCTTTTTTTTCATCAAAAAATAGGCGGTTATCTGCTGCTGCCGGTGTGGGATCGCTGTTGCGGCTCAAATTTCTCTGCCGGCAAGGCGGCGATCGCATTAAAAATGCTGTTGGTAACTCATTAACAGTTTTTTAATCTATAAAAATCAAACATAACCGTGCTTTACATGGTGGTTAACACAGATGGCGATTTATCCCACTAATGGTCAAAAACCATGCAGAATAGCGGAGTATTATTTTGCCTGATAAAGTCAAATCAATATTTAACACCATGTAACAGCGATGTTGCGCTTGTTTAACCTCGTTAGCACGCCAAATAACAGAGAATGAAAAAACACTTGCCTGATGACGCAGGATCAGCGAAATTAACCGCCGTTTTTCCCATCTTATAACAATGCACCGAATAGATTAGCGCTATTACGCGTGCTTAATTCCCGATGCGAAATTTGCATCTATCCAGAGGTATGAGTGTCTACTGCAAACAAACACACTGATGAGGTTAGCCTCAATGCGTTCAAACAACCCCGTTCGTTCTATCTGATTTTCTCCATTGAACTGTGGGAACGTTTTGGTTATTACGGCCTGCAGGCTGTTATGGCGGTCTACCTGGTAAAAATGCTGGGTATGTCTGAATCCGATTCCATCACCCTGTTCTCTTCGTTCAGTGCGCTGGTGTATGGCCTGGTCGCCATTGGCGGCTGGCTGGGTGATAAGGTGCTCGGCACCAAGCGCGTGATCGTCCTCGGCATTCTGGTGCTGGCGACCGGTTACGGTCTGGTGGCCTGGTCGGGTCACGATCAGAGCATGGTGTATATCGGTATGGCGACCATCGCCGTCGGTAACGGTCTGTTTAAAGCCAACCCGTCGTCACTGCTTTCCACCTGTTACGCGAAAGACGATCCGCGTCTTGATGGTGCGTTCACCATGTATTACATGGCGATCAATATCGGTTCGCTGTTCTCGATGATGGCCACCCCGTGGCTGGCTGCGCACTATGGCTGGAGCGTGGCGTTTTCCCTCTCCTTTATCGGCATGCTGATCACCCTGGTGAACTTCCTGTTTTGTCGTCGCTGGGTGAAGAACCACGGCTCGGCAGCAGACTTTGCGCCGGTCAATACCGGTAAACTGCTGATGACGCTGGTGGGTATTCTGCTGGTGATTACCGCCGCTACCTGGCTGCTGCATAACCAGCAGATTGCGCGTATCGCGCTTGGCTGCGTGGTGCTGGGGATTGTGCTGCTGTTTGCTAAAGAAGCCTTTGCCATGCAGGGTGCCGCACGCCGCAAGATGATTGTCGCTTTCCTGCTAATGCTGGAAGCGGTGGTATTCTTTGTGCTGTACAGCCAGATGCCAACCTCGCTGAACTTCTTTGCTATTCGCAATGTTGAGCATACGCTGTTCGGCCTGGCGCTGGAGCCAGAACAGTTTCAGGCGCTGAATCCGTTCTGGATTATGATCGGCAGCCCGATCCTGGCGATGGTCTACAACAAGATGGGTGACCGTCTGCCGATGCCGCATAAATTTGCCATGGGTATGGTGCTTTGCTCCGGCGCCTTCCTGGTACTGCCGCTGGGCACCAAATTCGCCAGCGATGCCGGTATTGTTTCCGTTAACTGGCTGGTGCTGAGCTATGCGCTGCAAAGTATCGGTGAGCTCATGATCTCCGGCCTCGGTCTGGCGATGGTTGCTCAGCTGGTTCCGCAGCGTCTGATGGGCTTTATTATGGGCGCATGGTTCCTGACCACCGCCGGTGCGGCAATTATTGCCGGTAAAATCGCCAACCTGATGGCGGTGCCAGAGAATGTCACTGACCCACTGCAGTCGCTGCATGTTTACGGTGATGTATTCCTGCAAATTGGCATCGCTACCGGGGTCATTGCCGTACTGATGCTGTTAACCGCTCCGTTGCTGAATCGCATGACGCAGAGCGAAGAAGCGGCAGAGTTACAGCAGGCTGACGCCACTCTCTGAGTGCAGCCCGCAACCTGTAAAGCCGCCTGTCTCCCGGGCGGTTTTTTTTTGCCGCTGATACTGCGGCAGATCAGAAAAAGCGCAGCTTGCGCGCCCCCTTCACTGACAATTCCCGCTTCCGGCACTAAGCTGATGAGATCCCTGCCAACAGCTTTAGGAGCACCCGATGAAACTGTTCTTTAAACCCGGCGCCTGTTCTCTCTCGCCGCATATTGTGATGCGTGAATGTGGCCTTGATTTCACTGCGGTCAGGGTTGATCTTGCCAGCAAGAAAACCGAGCGCGGTGAGGACTTTCTGCAGATCAATACCAAAGGTAAGGTTCCGGCGCTGCAGCTGGATGACGGGACAGTGCTAACCGAGGGAGTGGCGATCGTCCAGTATCTTGCCGATCTGAAAGCCGATCGTCAGTTGCTGGCCCCGGCGGGCAGCCTGACGCGTTATCACACCATTGAATGGCTTAACTATATTGCCACCGAACTGCATAAAGGCTGTTCGCCGCTGTTTGATTCCTCTGCCCCGGATAACTACAAACAGAAAATGCGCAGCGCGCTGGAGCAGAAATTCGCCTGGGTGAATGGCGAGCTGGAGGAGAAACAGTGGCTGATGGGGCTGCGCTTTAGCGTGGCGGATGCCTATCTGTTTACGGTGATGCGCTGGGCGCAGGCGCTGAAATTAAATCTCAGCGGGCTGGATGCGCTGAATAGCTGGATGGCGCGGGTGGCAGAACGTCCGGCGGTGGTGGCGGCATTAAAGGCGGAAGGTCTGGTATAGGCGCGGCTGACACCACCACTGGCTGGTTTTATCGCCAGTTCGCCTGCGTAAACCCGGCATTTTTAGCGCCATTGTTGCTAATATGAAACAATCCCCGGTTTTGCCGCACGGTACTTGTCGTTCGGCAAAAGCGCGGTAGGATTAACGCATTCCCGGTACAGCGGAAAACGTTAAGTTAACCGCTAACTGAATAAATCCGAATCTGCGTAAAGGTGCCCTGATGAGCAACACAAAAATCGAATGGAACGGTGGCTTACAGCCGGAAGCAATTGAAATCCTGGCGAAAGAAGGCGGTATGATTGTCTGCCCTACCAAAGTAGGCTACATCATTATGACCTCTGATAAAGCCGGCCTGGAGCGTAAGTTTGAAGCTAAACAACGCAACCGTAATAAACCCGGCGTGGTACTGTGTGGCTCACTGGAACAGCTGAAAGAACTGGCGCAGCTGAACCCGGAAATCGAACAACTGTATCAGCAACACTGGGACGCTGATGTGCTGCTGGGCTGCATTCTGCCGTGGAAAGAAGAAGCGCTGGCGCGCATTCCTGACGACGGCTCAAAAGAGCTGATGATGGATGGCCGTCAGACCAGCTGTTTCGTGATTAAATTCGGCAAGCCGGGTGAAATTCTGGCGAAAGAACTGTGGGAAAATCACGGTAAATTCTCCTTCGCCAGTTCCGCCAACCCGTCAGGCAAAGGCAACCGTGGCCTGGTAGAAGGTATCGGCGAACGTATCGAAGAGCGTGCCGATCTGATTATCGGCGCTAACGACTATGTGAAATCGATCCAGCCGAATGAAAGCAATAAAACCCGTTACGAGCAGGGGGTGATGGTGTCGATGGTGGATGCCGCAGGCAAACTGGTCCCTGAGCAGAAAGGTGAGCGTAAAGTGACTCCGTGCCCGGTGCTGATCCGTAAGGGGCTGGATGTCGACAAAATTATGTCAATGATGTCCGATATCTTTACCACCTGGGACTACCGTCACGGCGATTACTATTAATCCCGGCGACCAGTCTGACTGACGCCCCGCCAGCTGATTATCCCGCAGGTCCGGGTTCTGTGAATACAGAACCCGGACCTTTTTGCATTTATATGCTAAATTAGCGCCCTGTTTTCTGCTGCCCCTCAGGATATCGAATGAACAACATTGAAAATCTGGCCTCAATGGTGGCATTTGCCCGGGTGGTGGAAACCCTCAGTTTTACCGAAGCGGCACGCTCATTACAGCTGTCAAAATCGTCTGTCAGTCGCGAAATCGCCCAGCTGGAGATTCGCCTCGGGGCGCAGTTGCTGAAACGCACCACGCGCAGCATTGAAGTGACAGAGCTGGGACAGAGTTATTACCAGTACTGCCATCGCATTCTTAATGAGGTAAAAAGCGCCGAGCGTTTTATCCGCAACTTCCACGAAGAGCCGATCGGCAACCTGCAACTGGTGGCGCCGGTGACCTTTGGCTGCCAGTGTATTGTGCCGGTGCTGAATAACTTTATTGCCAGTAATATTCACGTCAATGTCGATCTGGATTTAACCGACCGGCCAGTGAATATGGCGGAAGACCCCTATGATATTGCCATCGTTATTGGCCGCGACGCACCCGATCATCCACTGGTAAAACCCCTGATGGATATTACCTGGGGACTGTATGCCACTGCGGAATATATGCGCCAGTATCCGGCGATTGAAAAACCGGAGGATCTGCCGCGTTATGACTATATTCTGTTCCGCGGCCCGGCCCACACCATTTCGCTGCCGTTTCGTAAAGATAAGCATAAACTGGATATTGAAGTGCGCAGTCGCTTTCGCGCCAATAATAGCGTGGCGCTGATGAGTTCGGCGCTGGCGGGTAGCGGTATCGCCTATCTGCCGGATTATATGACGCAGGAGTCGTTAACCAGCGGTAAGTTAATCCGCCTGCTACCCGGCTGGCGGATGGATACCTATCGGGCATGGATGCTGTTGAAAGCTGAAAACCATCTTTCGCCGCGCGTCCGGCGCTTTGCCAGCGATCTGCAGGAGCGGCTGCAGCGCGAGGTAGGTGAAGAGCCCGCCAGATGATCAATAGGCATGGCGGTTTTCTGTGGCCGGCGCGGCAGCATTATTTTTGTAAATGTATTGTTTATATATAATTAATAATCAATATTATTAATACTCTTGCTCACTGCCGCCGCGCGCAAAATTTGCCGTCCTTCCCTTCCCCCACGCCGGTTCCTGATATTGTCATCCGCAGGTAATCAAAACGTCATGCCAGCTCTTTAGTGTCGCGATAAAACCGCGGAGAGAAGACTGTGTTTACTATCGAAACTGTACTGGACGACCTTTATCCTCAGCGCAATACCCCTGGCTGGCAAAAAAGCATTCTGCGACGGCTATTGCGCGAAAAGGAGTTTCAGCAGTTTAACCAGCAGCACCGTCATCTGAAGGGACTGGATATGGTGGAGCAGGTACTGGAGTATATGGATATCAGCTGTGAGCTCAGCGAGCGCGACCTCGAACAGATCCCCAGCCAGGGCCCGGTGGTGATTGTCGCCAACCATCCGCTGGGCACACTGGATGGACTGGCATTGCTGCATGCGGTATCGCAGGTGCGTCGCGATGTAAAGATCGTCACTAACCGATTACTTAACTGCCTGACGTCGCTGCGCAGCCTGATGGTGCCGGTCGATAATATGGGTAACCGCACCAGCCGTCAGCAGGTGGCGCTGATGCAGGATCAACTGGAGAACCAGGGGGTACTGATCTTTTTCCCGGCGGGCGAAGTGTCGCGCTTCGGCAGTAAGGGAGTGAAAGATGGTAAATGGAGCCACGGCTTTCTGCGACTTGCCGCACGCTTTCGCGCCCCGGTGGTGCCGGTTCATGTCAGCGGTCGCAACAGCAGCCTGTTTTATCTGACCTCAATGGTATATCAGCCGCTGTCAATGCTGCTGCTGGTACGCGAAATGTTCCAACATCGCGGCGCCCGGTTAAAGCTGAAGATTGGCGCACGCATTCCTTACGCCAGCTGGCACGATGGCCGCACACCGGCTAAAGAGCTGGCGGCGCGCTTTCGCCGCCATCTGTATCGTATCGGGCAGGAAAAATCGGCGCTGTTTCAGACCGAACCGGCAATTGCCCGCGCAGAAGATCGCGCGGTGCTGAAACGGGCGCTGGCGCAGTGTGAAGTGCTGGGGAAACTGCCCGACGGCAAACTTATCTATCTCTGGCGCCGTAACGGCGAAGACTATGTGCCGATTCTGCGCGAGCTGGGGCGGCTGCGTGAGATTGCTTTTCGCGCGGTTGGCGAAGGCAGCGGCAAACGCCGCGATCTTGATGATTACGATGATGATTATTATCATCTGATCCTCTGGGACGCGGAAGCGCTGGAGATTGTCGGCGCCTACCGTTTTCTGCCCACCGCCGAACAGCTGGCGCGTAAAGGGGTCAATGGTATCTACAGCCAGAGCCTGTTTCATTATGATAATCAGATGAATGCGGTGCTGATGCAGGGTATTGAGTTAGGGCGCAGTTTTATTCAGCCCGCTTACTGGGGCAAACGCGGCCTCGACTATTTATGGATGGGGATTGGGGCGTACCTGGCAAAATACCCGCAGTACCGCTATCTGTTTGGTCCGGTATCAATCTCTGGCGGTCTGCCGCTGGCCGCGCGCGATCTGCTGGTCGCCTTTTACCGCCTCTACTTTGCTCCCGGCCTGCCGCTGGCGAGGTCGCGCCGCCCCTATCCGGCCTCGCTGCCAGCGGTGCTGGCGCAGTTTACCGGCGACAACTACCCGGAAGATCTGAAACGCTTAAAACGCCTGCTAAATAATCTCGGTACCGCAATCCCTCCGCTGTATAAACAGTATTCTGAGCTGTGCGAGCCGGGCGGCGTACAGTTTATCGATTTTGGCAGCGATCCGGATTTTAATCACTGTATTGACGGACTGGTGCTGGTGGATTTAACCCAGTTAAAAACCACGCGCTATCAGCGTTATATTGCCGTGCATCTTGCCACGGCCAACGGTGAAACCTCCGCCGCCTGAGGGAATTGACCGCATGGGCCGGCCAGCCGACGGCAATATCAGGATTCAGATTCATTGCTGATGACGGCGACGGTTCCCTCAGCCCTCGCCCTCCCGTCAGGGTCTTCACTTTCTGTATACGGCGGTGGCGGCCCATACTGACCGGTAACCGCAGCAGCGGTGCTGCTGCTGGTCGCCACTTCGCTATAAGCAGGCAGGCGGCGACTTTCGCTATGCTCAACCAGCAGGTCGGCGCCAGGAAGGGTCTCTTTGGCGACAAAGGTCACGCTACCTCTTACATCCTCGGCGAAAGAGTTTACTTTGACCCCCGGCTGGCGGACGGTAACGCGGATAAAACTGATACGGCCAAAGGCTTTCACTTCCGCCCCTACCATTGAGCGATTGAGATAGACACTGCCACGCCTGGATTTTATTTTTGCATGGGGATCAAGGAATACATTGGTTAGATAAATACTCTGCTCTGCTTTAATATAATTACGCACAATCCATGGTTTACGCGGATCATTGGTGGTCATTACCAACCTGCCGCTCAGTGACTCAACTGAAGAGAGTTCACGATTGATCCGGCTGTCATCATTAATAACCACATCATCTTTATCTTTGATATTAGGTGGATAGCGGTTTTCATACGCTGATGATGAGCCGCCAAAAACAGGTCCTGCACGTTCCATGTATAAATATCCTTATTTATATAATCAATTTATCCTGGCAATAACGACCACGCCGCTAATCGCTGCGATAATACGTTAAAATTTGACTTAATACCTATTCTCTTTCGTCAGATTATTTATATAAAAACGCCATCCTGTCCTTGCTCCCTGCAGCAACGCCGTATAAAATGCGTTCGCTGTTAAAGTATTATTTTTACAGATATTTTATTTCCGACGGCGGCTATTTGTCGGTATTAAGGGAAATCAGCCACAGGTGATCGGCTGAAATTTTCGCTATCACGTTAACTATCGCGCGGCGGTGGAAATTACCGGTATAAATCCTGAAATGATACCTGAAGCCAGACTCCCAATCCTCGCACTGTTTCTGCTGGCCAGCGGCTGCGCCTCGCTCTCCAGTAACAGCGTCGATACTTCGCGCCAGGCCAGTTTGCTGGCCAGCTGCCATGTCCCCCTGAAGCAGCAGATTGATGCGCTGGCGCTGGCGCTGCTAAATGAACAGCGCACGCCCGGGCTGGTGGTCGCGGTATTAACCGCCGATCGCCAGCGCCATATTTACAGCTACGGCTTTACCGATCGGGAGCGCCGGACCCCACTAAGCGGTGATACGCTGTTTGCGATTGGTTCGGTGACCAAAGGATTTACCGCTGAAAGCGTGGCGCTGGTGGTGGCTGATGGTCAGCTGCGCTGGGACGACACGCTGGGTAAATTATTGCCGGCCGAACGCCGGCGGCTGAGTCCGGATGCGCAGCAAATTACCCTGCTCCAGCTTGCCACCCACACGGCCGGGCTGCCGCGCCAGATGACCACCCTGCATATGTTCAGCAAACTGACGCGCTATCTGTTTAGCGGCGCGCCATTTTATGACGATCTCGATAATGGCGAGTTTCTGGATTATCTGCATGATTTTGTCAGACCAGAACAGCAGGCCGTGGTCTATTCCAATCTTGGTTATGCGATCCTTGACTATGTGATTAGCCAGCATACCGGGCAAACCCCACAGCAGATTGCCAGCCAGCAGATTATCGCGCCGCTACGGCTACAACATACCGGCTATCAGCCGGAAAAACTGCCCGGTTATCTGTTGCGTGCCCATGGTCATGCCGGTGACCAGCCAAAGTTTGTGCGCCGCGGCCAACCGGTGCCAGACTGGCGTTTTTCCGGCTATATGGTGGGTGCCGCTGCGCTGTGGTCCAGCGCCAGCGATCTGCTGACCTATCTGGATGCCCATCTGTATGGCAGCGCCGATGCTCGTCTGGATCGGGCGTTTGCCGATGCCACCCGCGTGCGTTTTCAGCAGGCGGATCACGACTCATCTGCCCTCGCATGGCTGAGTAACCACGTCAGCGGGCAAACCATTATCTACCAGTCAGGTTTTATCGGTGGTTATTCCAGCTATATCGGTATGGATGTGCAGCACAAAAACGCCATTGTAGTGCTACAGAACAGTTTCAACTGGGATAATGTGCTGGGCCACCGGATACTGGTCAGGCTGGCTGAAGCAGAAACCTGCCCATCCTCCGCTGCCGGTCAGCAGTAACAGCGGCAATACTTAGCGCGCTATTTTCTCCGCTTTATTTTTATGGCATTATACGAAACATATATGTTTCGTATAGGCATTCTATGGGCATCGTTAAAATCTCCGACCTGATGCATGAGAATCTGCGCATCGCCAGCAACGCCTTAAGCCGTTCGATAAATTCACAGGCTGAGCACTGGCTTAAAATCGGCATGCTGGCTGAGCTTTGTCCTGAGCTGACACATCACCAGCTGGCCCACGCGCTGGTGCAGATAGAGCTACAGGGCGGCGCGGATATCACCACCATCATTAACCGGTTTAATCAAGATAAGGTAGCGCAATGACAGCGGTAAAACTGCACTCAGCTGAAGAGACGGAACTGGCCCGCGCGGCTGGCCATGCGGCAGCCAGCGTGCTGGCGATGATCACCCCCTGGGTGCGCGCCGGCATCAGCACCGCGGAAATCGACCGCATCTGCCATGATTATCTGGTGAATGAACTGAAAGTGATCCCGGCCAATATTGGCTATCACGGCTATCAGCACACGGTCTGCACCTCAGTAAATCATGTGGTCTGCCACGGTATTCCGTCGGATAAAAAACTCAAAGACGGCGATATCGTTAATATTGACGTGGCGATCATTAAAGACGGCTGGTACGGCGATACCAGCCGCATGTATTTTGTCGGCGAGCCTGCGGTTCGCGCCCGGCGTCTGGTGGATATCACTTACCAGTCGATGGTGGCCGGCATTAAGACGGTGCGCCCGGGCGCCACTCTCGGTGACGTCGGCGCGGCGATTCAGCAGGTTGCTGAGGGGGCCGGTTTTTCGGTGGTGCGGGAGTATTGTGGTCACGGCGTGGGTCAGATATACCATACCGAACCGCAGGTGCTGCATTACGGCCTGCCCGGCCAGGGTTTGGTGCTGCAGAAGGGCATGATTTTTACCATCGAACCGATGATTAATGTCGGTAAAGCCGCCACCAGCGTGCTGTCTGATGGCTGGACCGTGGTGACCAAAGACCGTTCGCTCTCCGCCCAGTGGGAACACACCGTCGCCGTAACCGAGTCAGGTTACGATTTACTGACTCCGTGGCCTGAGGGAACCGCAGACTACCCGGCGCTCTGAGTGATGAGCCACCGCGCGGTGGCTCACCGACTGGCGCGGTTACAGTTTTACTGCGGCAAAATGGTGCTCAGGTTTGGCAATACCGTCCTGCGCGGCCACCAGCTGTAACTCATATTCGCCCATTTCATGGGTTTTAATCATCACTTCATATACCGCCGCCGTGACATGTTCCAGCGCCTGTTGCAGCGGCATATCGTGCAGCAAATCGACCAGCAGCAGGCCACTGGTTAAATCGCCAACGCCCACCGGCTGACGGACGCCGAAATCCACCAGCGGACGACTGATATGGAACGCCTCACCGGCGGTGACCAGCAGCATTTCAAAGCGGTCACTGCGATAACCGGCACGCGCCAGATGTTTCACCAGCACCACCTTTGGCCCCAGCGCAATCAGCTCGCGAGCCGCAGCAACGGCCTCATCGACACTGGCGACGCTTTTACCGCTAAGCATTTCCAGCTCCAGCAGGTTAGGGGCGATAATATCGCTGGCGGGCAGCGCATATTTGCAGTGATATTCCGCGACTCCCGGCGCCACAATGCACCCTTTTTCCGGATGACCCATCACCGGATCGCAAAAATACCAGGCTTTTGGATTTGCCGCTTTTACCTGGCTGACAATCTGCAGAATATGCTCGCCCTGCTCAGCGGAACCAAGATAACCACTCAGCACCGCATCGCAGGTTTTCAGACGATCAATCTCAGCGATACCTTTTACAATATCGGTCAGATGGGCAGCCGGCATCACCGAGCCGGTCCAGTGGCCGTACTGCGTATGGTTAGAGAACTGAACGGTATTCAGTGGCCAAACGTTTGCGCCCATGCGCCGCATCGGAAATTCGGACGCGCTGTTGCCTGCATGGCCAAAAACCACATGCGACTGGATAGAAAGGATATTTTTCATTATCAGAACCTGCACAGCCTTGCCAGTTAAAATGCCGGAGTGACCGGCTTCAGGGCGAGGCTGACCTCGCCCCTGAGGAGGGTAGTATCTTAGTGCCAGCACACCAGGCAGTAGTGTTTTTTGCCACGGCGCAACAGGGTAAAGCGGGCAAAAAGTTTGTCGCTGTCGCTGAAACGATATTCAGCATCGGCCTGTTTTTCACCGTTGATGGTCACCGCATTGGAAGCAATCATGGTACGTGCCTGACCGCGGGAAGGAACCAGTTCCGCATTGACCAGCGCCTGCTGCAGATCGTCTTCCGCAGACAGCGTAATGGTTGGCATACCATCCTGCGCCAGCTGCTCGAAATCCGCTTCGGTCATCTCATTCATCGCGCCGGAGAACAGGCTCTGCGTGATACGTTTTGCCGCCGCCAGCCCTTCTTCACCATGCACCAGACGCGTCACCAGCTCCGCCAGCACATACTGCGCGCGTGGCGCTTTACCGCTGTTTTTATCTTCTTCTTCCAGTGCATTGATCTCTTCAATGCTCATAAAGGTGAAGAACTTCAGGAAGCGATAGACATCCGCATCGGCGGTGTTAATCCAGAACTGGTAGAACTTGTACGGGCTGGTCTTTTTAGCATCAAGCCACACCGCGCCGCCTTCGGTTTTACCGAATTTTGTGCCATCGGCTTTGGTGATTAATGGCACCGTCAGGCCAAACACCTGATTCTGATGCAGACGACGGGTTAAATCGATACCGGAGGTAATGTTGCCCCACTGATCGGAACCGCCAATCTGCAGCACCACATTGTAACGCTCATTCAGGCAGGCAAAGTCATAACCCTGCAGCAGATTGTATGAGAACTCGGTAAAGGAGATCCCCTGGTCGTCACGGTTCAGACGCTGTTTTACCGCTTCCTTGTTAATCATCTGATTAACAGAGAAATGTTTACCAATATCACGCAGGAAAGTCAGCACGCTCATGCCGCCAAACCAGTCGTAGTTATTGGCGGCAATCGCGCTATTGTCACCACAGTTAAAATCGAGGAACGGTGCAACCTGCTGACGGATCTTTTCAACCCATTCATTAACCGTATCAGTGGTATTCAGTTTACGTTCAGCTGCTTTGAAGCTTGGGTCGCCAATCAACCCGGTCGCGCCACCTACCAGCGCAACCGGCTTATGTCCGGCGTCCTGAAAGCGTTTCAGGCAGAGCAACGGCACCAGATGCCCCAAATGCAAGCTATCGGCGGTCGGATCGAAGCCGCAATAGAGTGCGATTGGCCCTTGCGCCAGTCGTGCTGCTAACGCGTCCTCATCCGTTACCTGGGCGACAAGGCCCCGCTCTTGCAATTGTTTAATCAGGTTACTGCTGGCCATCAAAGACTCCATGTAGAAACGACTGCACCTGGGCTGGTACACAGCTTTCCGCTGTTACGCGGAAGGAAAAATATGCGCTATAGAATAAAGCGCTGATGCACTCAGTGCCAGCGCTATGCTTAAAATAATTTGCCCTGGCGACGGGCCGATAAACGGCGGCAGATCAGGGCGCCAGACGGTCGACTTTCCAGCCTTCGCCGTCGCGCTGATAGAAGAAGCGGTCATGCAGGCGGTGTTCGCCCCCCTGCCAGAACTCCATCGAATCGATTTTGATGCGAAATCCGCCCCAGAAACTTGGCAACGGGATTTCGCCCTGCTGAAACTTCTGCTTCAGTTCGAGGAATTTGCTCTCCAGCACGCCACGGGCCGAAATACGGCTCGACTGTTTCGATACCCAGGCGCCAATCTGGCTGTCGCGCGGACGGCTGTGGAAATATTTCAGCACCTCCAGCGGCGTCAGTTTCTCCACGCTGCCCAGTACCATCACCTGACGCTCCAGCATATGCCAGGGGAACAGCAGGCTGATACGCGGATTATTTTCCAGCTGATGGGCTTTACGGCTGCCAAGATTGGTATAGAACACCATCCCCTGTTGATCGTAATGCTTCAGCAATACGATGCGCTGATAAGGCTGACCGTACTGATCGACGGTCGCCACGCTCATGGCGGTAGGATCGGGAAGCTGCGCCTCGCAGGCCTGACGCAGCCAGCTTTCAAACAGATCCAGCGGCTGTTCCGGCAGATCCTTACGACGTAAGCCGCCACGGGTATATTCGCGACGCAGATGGGCAATCTGCTGCAGGTTATCGCTATCGGTCATAAAAAGGCTTCTGGAGATAAAAAAAAGGTGAAGCCATTGTGCACTTCACCCTGATGAACTTCAACGAGTTAACTGGCCGGCTGCAGCTGACAATCGTTGACGATAATTTTGTCATTGCGCTCGATAAAGGCGCCATCGCCTTTTGACCAGAACACATAGTTGCCGTCGCTGTAGCGGGTTCCGGAAGCTGACGGCTGCTGTTTCAGCGTTAACGGCGTGCCATCCATAATCAGATTAACCTGTTGCAGGCTGTTATTGAGTCTGACCGTCAGCGGCAGCGTGCCACAGAGGTAATGCAGCGTTTTGCTCTGCTCCTGTGGCGAGTGCGACAACAGGCCGCATCCCGACAGGGTCAGTAGCGCGGTAGCCACCATAAGCTGCTTCTTCATCCATCACTCCTTATCTCGGGGTTATGCGCTACGGTTGGCGGGATAGATCGCCCCCAGCACCGTGGCATGGCTGGCGCCGGTGACCGACGGCAAATTTCCTGGTAAACCGGACAGGGTGCGATACGCCAGCCAGGCAAACGCCAGCCCTTCCATATCGTCGCCACTGATGCCCAGTTTATCGGTGGTCATCACTTCGGTTCCGGCCAGCTGCGCGGCGATACGCGCCATTAACAGCGGATTGCGGCTACCGCCGCCGCATACCATCAGCCGGTCGCAGCCGCCGCTAAGCAACACCTGCTCGCTAATCGTTGTGGCGGTGAGCTCCACCAGCGTCGCCTGCACGTCCTGCGGCGCCAGCGCCGGGAAAGCCTGCAACTGCTGCTCAACCCAGCTCAGATTAAAATATTCCCGTCCGGTGCTCTTCGGCGCCGGGCGGGCAAACCACGGGTCGGCGAGCATCGACTGCAACAGCGGCAGCACCACTTTACCGCTGCTGCCCCATTCCCCATCCTTGTCATATCCTTTGCCGCGCTGACGCCAGATCCATGCGTCCAGCAGCATATTGCCAGGGCCGGTATCGTAACCGCGCACCGGCATGCCAGGGATCAGCAGCGACAGATTGGCAATACCGCCAATATTCAGCACCATGCGCCGCTCGCTGGCATCCATAAGCAGCGCCTGATGAAAGGCAGGCACCAGCGGCGCGCCCTGGCCGCCAAGCGCCATATCGCGGCGGCGGAAATCACCGACCACCGTCACGCCGGTCGCGGCGACAATCTGGTTATTATCACCAATCTGTAAGGTGTTCGGCGCTTCGCCCAGCGGTTCATGCCAGACGGTCTGGCCGTGGCAACCAATCGCCGCCACATCGGATGCTTCCAGCCCCTGCTGTTGCATCAGGGTCAGCACTGCTTCGGCAAACAGGCGCCCAAGACGGGTATCCAGCTGACCCAGTTGCGACAGAGTCAGGCTTTGCCCCTGGCAAATGGCTAAAATTTGCTGGCGCAGATCGGCAGGGATCGGGTGCGTATAGCTGGCCTGCCAGGCGACCATATGCTGGTCAATGGCCGCCAGCACTACATCAACACCGTCGAGGCTGGTGCCGGACATCACGCCAATATAGCGTCCTGATTTCATCTTCATCGCCTTACTTTCGCGCCACAATGGCAGGACATTTGCTCAAGCCTGGCAAAATTAACGCGGTAATTCTATGATTAATTGTCGTTTTTTGAAGCAAGTAACGCTTTTTCAGCTAATTCTGCATCTGACCGTCAGTCATTGATTTTTTGTTTATTCCCCCTGCTGTATGCTGCGCGCGTCGCCTTTTTCGACTAAAATCCGCATCAGGCCAGACTTGTGCCATATACTATGGTTATCAATGGCTGCCGTTTTTGCGCAGAAAATGAGTAATTAAGGAGCTTCACAATGATCAAGCGTTTATTTATCGTGGCATTAGCCGGGATGACGCTGGCTGGATGTACTAATACGGATACCCTCTCCGGTGACGTATATAGCGCGTCTGAAGCCAAACAGGTTCAAAATGTGACTTACGGGACGCTGGTCTCCGTACGCCCGGTGAAGATCCAGGGCGGTGATGAAAACAACGTCATTGGCGCGATTGGCGGTGCAGTACTCGGCGGTTTCCTCGGTAACACCATTGGTGGTGGTAGCGGACGCAGTCTGGCGACCGCAGGTGGCGCAGTGCTGGGTGGCGTAGCAGGCCAGGGCGTGCAGGGTGCGATGAATAAAACCGACGGTGTTGAACTTGAAATCCGTAAAGATGATGGCAACACTATTATGGTGGTGCAAAAACAAGCCGCCAGTCGTTACGCCGTCGGGCAACGCGTCGTGCTGGCCTCAAACGGCAGCCAGGTTACTGTTTCCCCACGTTAATCGGCAGCAAAAAACCGGCGTCTGATACGCCGGTTTTTTATTTTCCGCTTATTCCGCTTTATGGTGAAGTTCGAGAATATTCTTCTCCAGCCGCGCAATCAGCGTAACCAGTTGATTGATCTCCTGCATCGAGATGCCGGAAAGAATATCATCGCGTGTAGCATCAATCACATGCTCCACTTCGCTGATAATCGGCTCCGCTTCTTTCGTCAGTTTAATCCGTTTGGCACGACGATCGTTGGCGCAGGTACACCGGGTGATCAGCCCTTTCTCTTCCAGCTGATCCAGTGTTCTGACCAGCGAGGGTTG
The DNA here is from genome assembly GCF_047308185.1 of Pantoea sp. B65. Taxonomy (NCBI): domain Bacteria; kingdom Pseudomonadati; phylum Pseudomonadota; class Gammaproteobacteria; order Enterobacterales; family Erwiniaceae; genus Pantoea; species Pantoea sp. B65. The sequence continues at coordinate 10,005 of NZ_JAHXPU010000024.1, read as the reverse complement.
TTCGATACCAATTGCTTTGGCCAGCTGAATTTGCGACTGCTCCGGCGGCAATTGATGAATATTATGCAGTGTGACCCAATGGGTTTGCGTCAGCTCCAACGGTTTAAGCCGTTGATCAATCAAAGCGCGCCATATGCGCACCAATCGTGCCAGGTCCGTTCCTAGTGGCGTATCCATTTCATCTCCTTATAATTAGCTTGCTAGCTATCAAGCCTGATTCTAGACTATTCTGCGAGTTTACGGGATAAAATACAAACTCTGAGCTAACACTCACCAGAAAGAGTCTTAAATTTTGGCCGATCTCGCCTCCCCTGACTGGCGCATCGCCGTGATAACTGCGCTGGGAGATGGTGCGGGCAGGCGGGCGCTGACAGGTTGCCAGCGCCCGTCTGCTTATTTGATCACGCCGCAGGCAAAGCGGTCACCGCCGCCGCCAAGCGGTTTGGGATGGTCAGCGCTATTGTCGCCGCCAACATGAACCATCAGCGCTTTACCTGAGATTTCCGACAGTTTTTTAATCCGCGGCGCCAGCAGCGGATAAGTGGCTTTGCCGTCAGCGGTAACAAACAGCGCCGGTAAATCGCCTAAATGCCCTTGCTGATAAGGTCCGAGATGTTTACCGCTGTTGGCGGGATCAAGATGTCCGCCCGCGGCGCCCGCAGCGACGGTTTTTCCGTCGCTGGTGGCCGGTTCGCAGCTGCCCTGAGCATGCACATGAAAACCATGCACGCCGGGCGGCAGTGTATGGAGATCGGGGGTAAATTCCAGCCCGTAAGCAGTTTCGCTGATCGTCACCTGCCCGATGGACTGGCCGCCCCCCTGTTTTGTGACTTCATGTAATTCGACCTGTTCGCTGGCGGCCTGCGCAAAACCGCCAGCCAGCAGCGCCAGGGCTGCCAGAGCGTAACCTTTCATTGTGACTCCTTTGCGTTGTTGACCAGACCCCCTAAGCCTGGACGCTTTTTCACATAACAGACAACAAAAGGTGACGATTTGTGGCTCTTTACGGCACGTCGTAGCCCAGCGCCGCTTTGCGGATGCGGAACCACTGCTGACGCGTCAGCACGATTTGCGTAGCGCGTAGCGCGCTGCGCACCCGCGCAATTTTTCCCGAACCAATAATCGGCAGCGGTTGTGACGGCAGACGCATTACCCAGGCCCAGACCACTTGCTCAATATTATCGGCGCCGGTCTCCGCCATCACTGCCGTCAGTTCATCGCGCAACGGCTGATATTGCGCCGCAGTAAATAACTGGCCGCCGCCAAGGCAGGACCATGCCATTGGTCTGATCCGCAACTGCTGGCATTGATCCAGCGAGCCATCCAGAATGGCTGGCTGATGCAGCGGCGAAATCTCCAGCTGATTGGTCGCCAGGGTAAACGGCAGGCGCGATTGCAACAGTGAGAATTGCGCCGGAGTAAAGTTTGAGACACCAAAATGTTTCACTTTGCCGCTCTGATGCAGCGCGAGAAACGCTTCGGCAATCTCATCGGCATCCATCAGCGGATCGGGACGATGGATCAGCAGCAGATCAAGATAATCGGTATGGAAATAACGCAGGGAGTTTTCCGCGCTGTGCAGGATATGGCGGCTTTCGGTAATGTAATGCCCGATGGCATGCCCGGGATTGGCGGTAGTGGCGATACCACATTTGGTCACCAGCTCCAGCCGCTGGCGCAGTGACGGTTGCAGGCGCAGCGCTTCGCCGAAGGCCGCTTCACACTGGTAACCACCGTAGATATCGGCGTGATCGGTAGTGGTGATGCCTGATTCGAGATGCTGTTCAATAAAAGTCACACGCTGCTGAGGGCTCATCCCCCACTCCATCAGGCGCCAGTAGCCCATAACCAGGCGTGAAAATTCCGGCCCCTGTGGTGCAATTTGCAGACGTTGTAGCATGCGGTTCTCCCTGTGGACCTGACGGCCATTAACTGAATTTGCGCATCAGTATATACCCGGCAGGCTGGCGGTATAACTGCCGGCGCGAAATGGGGAGACTAAAACAGCGACGGCTGCTCCGGTTCGTCGGGCAGATCGCTTTTTGCGGCGCGCTGCAGACGCAGAAAACGCTGACGGCACAAACGCAGCACCTCGCGTTTTTGTGCATCACTGAATTTCATCCAGTTAAAGCGCTCATCACGGCTGCGCATGCAGCCGCGGCAATAGCCGCGCTCATCAGACTGGCATATGCTCCGGCACGGACTGGGAACCGGGAAAAACTCAAGCTGTTCAGCCACCGGCACTCCTGATTAACCACCCTGACTCTATTGAAGATCGCTTAGCGCCAATCCGCAAGTCGCCCGGCGCGAAAAGTGACATGCCGCCGGCAGCGACCAGCCGGATATAAACGCAATTTAGCATTGGTTACTGAATAATTTAGCTGGTCTGGCGTGGGCGTATTGTGTTCAATTCGGGTTAAGGTTTAGCTAAGGTTTCACCGTTATGCTGGCATTAAAGGAACTTACTTTATCGAATCTTATGAAACTGCTGAAAAAATTACGCTGTACGGAATTCACCTTCAACCTGACAGCGGCGCTGTTTTTTACCCTGGTCCTGAACGGCCTGTTTATTGTTCGTGTCTGGGAAACCATCCCTTTTCTTTCCTGGCATGACTATGCGTTTGCCGCCACGCTGCCGATCGTGTTGTTCTGTGCTTTTACGCTGATTTTTAAACTGCTGGCATTACCGTGGATCCGTAAACCCCTGCTGGTGATACTGATTCTGACCAGCGCCGCGGCAAACTATTTTATGTTCAGTTTTGGCACCATTATCGACACCAATATGGTGCAGAATGTGTTTGAAACCGATGCGCAGGAAGCGGCGGCGTTGCTCAGTATTCGCTACGTGCTGTGGATGGTGCTGATGGGTTTTATTCCGGCATTGCTGGTGTGTATGGTGCAGATTAAGCAGCAACGCCCCTGGTGGTTTGCGCTGGCGCTGCGCGCGCTAAGCTGCATTACCGCCATACTGATTATCTTACTGGTCGCAGCGCTGTTTTATAAAGAGTACGCCTCAACCATCCGTAATAATAAAGGGCTGGTGAAAATGATCACGCCGGCCAATATCATCAGTGGCAGCGGACACTATATTCACGACCGCTGGTTTGACGGTGATCAGTCGCTGGTGCATATTGGTCAGGATGCCAAAAAAGGCCCCTTAATCACCGCCAGTAAGAAAAAAACCCTGGTGGTGTTTGTGCTGGGTGAAACCGCGCGCGCCGAGAACTTTTCTCTCGGCGGCTATCCGCGCGAAACCAATCCAAAGCTGAAACAACAGCAGGTGATTTACTATCCGAATGCCAGTTCCTGCGGTACCGAAACGGCCATCTCCGTCCCCTGCATGTTCTCCAATATGCCGCGCGCCAATTATGACGCCAACCTGGCGCATCATCAGGAAGGCGTACTGGATGTGCTGGCGCATGCCGGCGTCAATGTGCTGTGGCGTGAGAATGATGGCGGCTGTAAAGGCGCCTGCGACCGCGTGCCCCATACTGATATGACCAAATGGACCCTGCCCGCGTTGTGCCGAGACGGTTACTGCCTCGACGATGCGCTGCTGCATCGTCTGAACAACTATATCGATAGCGTAAAAGATGACTCGGTAATTGTGCTGCATCAAATGGGCAGCCACGGTCCGGCTTACTACCTGCGCTACCCGGCGGAAATGCGGAAATTTACCCCTACCTGCGACAGTAATCAGATTCAGGATTGCGATCATCAGGCGTTGATTAACACCTATGACAACAGCCTGCTGTATACCGACGCGATGCTCGATCAAACGATTAATTTGCTGAAATCCTATAGCGACAAGTTTAATGTGGCGCTGATCTATCTCTCCGATCACGGCGAATCGCTGGGCGAGCATGGGATGTATCTGCACGGCACGCCGTATGTTTTTGCCCCGAGCCAGCAGACTCATATTCCGTTCCTGTTATGGATGTCGCCGGATTACGCCAAAAGCTTCGGGATTAATCAGCAGTGTTTACAGCAGCATGCAACGAGCGATGCGGTATCGCAGGATAATATCTTCCATACGCTGCTTGGCATGATGAATGTGCAAACCAGTGAATATCAGCCGGCGCTCGATATACTAAAAGTGTGCCAGTCCTGATCTGTGGGTTGCATTAGACCGATTGGTCTATTACCCTGTGGCGATGAACAAAACGACCCGATACGATACCTGTGAACATCTGCTCGCCACCGGTGAGCAGCTCTCTCTGCAACGTGGCTTTACCGGCATGGGGCTGAGCGAGCTGCTGTCGGTAGCAGAAGTGCCAAAAGGGTCTTTTTATCACTACTTCCGTTCAAAAGAAGCCTTTGGGGTGGCGATGCTGGAGCGTTATTTTGCCGGCTATCACCGTAACGTACGGGCGTTTCTTGAAGCCGATCCGCAGCATCCGCGTGAGCGAATGCTCGATTATTACCGTGCGGCTTACGACAATTTTCGCCATGACGGCGCATTTGCCGCCTGTCTGTCGGTGAAGCTTTCGGCGGAAGTCTGTGACCTTTCAGAACCGATGCGCCTTGCGCTGGAAAGAGGGTCGCAGGCGATTATCGCGGCACTGGCCGATACCCTGCAGAGCGCCGTGGATAAAGGCGCGGTTGTGCTGCCTGACAGCGCGCAGATCAGCGCTGAAACCTGTTATATGTTATGGCTTGGCGCCAGCTTGCAATGCAAAATTCGCCGTGACAGCACACCACTAAGCTGGGCTTACGATGCAATTGTGCGTATGCTGCCAGCAGCCCGTTAAAAAAAAACCACTTACTAGTCGACCGGTCTAATACAGGAACGTTTATGAAAATCACCAAATTATTTACCCCGCTAAAAGTAGGCGCGATTACCGTGCCAAACCGTATTTTTATGGCGCCGCTGACGCGCCTGCGCAGCATTGAACCGGGCGATATCCCTACTCCGCTGATGGGTGAATACTACCGCCAGCGCGCCAGCGCCGGTTTAATTATCACCGAAGCGACTCAGATCTCTTTCCAGGCCAAAGGCTATGCCGGCGCGCCAGGGCTGCATACACCGGAACAGATTGCCGCCTGGAAAGCGATTAATGCCGGTATCCATGCTGATAACGGTCACAGTTCCGTGCAGCTGTGGCACACCGGCCGTATCTCCCACACCAGCCTGCAACCGGGTCAGCAAGCGCCGGTAGCGCCGTCGGCCATCGCCGCCGGAACCCGCACCTCGTTGCGTGATGAGCAGGGGCGCGCCACCCGCGAGGATACCTCGACGCCACGCGCGCTGGAGACCGCCGAGATCGCGCAGATTGTGCAGGATTTCCGCCAGGCGGCAGCGAATGCCAACGCCGCCGATTTTGACCTGCTGGAGTTGCACTCCGCTCACGGCTATCTGATCCACCAGTTCCTCTCTCCGGCGTCCAACCAGCGTACGGATGAGTATGGCGGCAGCATTGAGAATCGCACCCGTTTTGCCCTGGAAGTGGTGGACGCGGCAATCGCGGGCTGGAGCGCCGACCGTATTGGTATCCGCATTTCACCCATCGGTCCGTTTAATGGCCTTGATAATGGCAGCGATCAGGAAGAAGCCGCGCTTTACTATATTGCGCAGCTGGCGAAACGCAATCTGGCCTATCTGCATATTTCTGAACCAGACTGGGCAGGCGGTAAACCTTATGCGGAGTCATTCCGCCAGGCGATCCGCGCGGTTTACCCGGGCGTAATTGTCGGCGCCGGCGCTTACACCGCAGAGAAAGGCGAAGAGCTGATCGAAAAAGGTCTGATCGATGCGGTGGCCTTTGGTCGGGTGTACATCGCTAACCCGGATCTGGTGGCGCGTCTGCATAATAAAGCGCCGCTAAATGAGCCAAAACCAGAAACCTTCTACGGCGGCAGCGCCGAAGGCTATACCGATTACCCCACTCTGTAATGCTGATGCCGCAGCGCTGTTGCTGCGGCAAAACGTTAACACGGCCGCGAATCGTCGCTATACTTAGCAGGAATTTTTTGCGTCATCGTACAATTGATGGCAAAACTTACCAGGCGGAATGAGCAACACCATAGCCTGGAACAGAATGAGAAGAGGATTTTATGCGCTTACTCCATACCATGCTACGCGTCGGCGATCTGCAACGCTCCATCGATTTCTACACCAAAGTGCTGGGTATGCGTCTGTTGCGCACCAGTGAAAACACGGAATATAAATACACTCTCGCCTTTGTCGGTTATAGCGAAGAGAGCGAAGGCGCGGTGATTGAGCTGACTTACAACTGGGGCGTGGACAGCTACGACCTTGGCAGCGGCTATGGCCATATCGCGCTGGGTGTTGATGACGTGGCAGCAACCTGTGCGCGCATCCGTCAGGATGGCGGTAACGTGACGCGTGAAGCCGGTCCGGTTAAAGGCGGCACTACCATTATTGCCTTTGTGGAAGACCCTGATGGTTATAAAATTGAACTGATCGAAAATAAACACGCCGGTCACGGCCTCGGCAACTGATGCCGCCGGGGGCGATTCCGGCCCCCTTCTCCTCGCTTCCCCTGCTGCAAGCCTTTGTGAAATTTGCCATAATACGCGCTGCAATTTTCCGTCAACGAGATCCCGATGCCTGAATCGAAAGAATTGAATGCCCTGAGCGACCGTTTTCGTGGTTTTTACCCGGTAGTCATCGATGTTGAAACCGCTGGTTTCAATGCGAAAACCGACGCATTACTGGAAATTGCCGCCGTCACCTTAAAAATGGATGAGAACGGCTGGCTGCAAAAAGATGAAACGTTGCATTTCCATGTCGAGCCGTTTGAAGGGGCAATTCTCCAGCCGGAAGCGCTGGCATTTAATGGTATCGACCCGCATAACCCGCTGCGCGGCGCCGTTAATGAATACGATGCGCTGCACGCCATTTTTAAGATGGTGCGTAAAGGCATTAAGGACCAGGGCTGCAACCGGGCGATTATGGTGGCGCACAATGCCACTTTTGACCTCAATTTTATGAGCGCCGCCGCCGAGCGCACTGGTCTGAAGCGTAATCCGTTTCACCCATTTGTCACCTTTGATACCGCAGCACTGAGTGGCCTGGTCCTCGGGCAGACGGTGCTGGCGAAAGCCTGTAAAGCTGCCGGTATCGCCTTTGACAGTACGAAGGCGCACTCGGCATTATACGATACCGAACAAACCGCCGATCTGTTTTGCGAGCTGGTCAATCGCTGGAAGCGTCTGGGTGGCTGGCCGCTGGTGCCCGCGGCAGAGGATGCGGCTGAGCAAGATAGCGCGCCATAAGGGATCAATAAAAAAGGGAGCCAGGTATTCTGCCGTAGGGGCGGGATTTATTCCGCCCGTATCAATGGTTTGCACTGCTGCCGCCATCGGGACGGGAGCCATTGATGGCTCCCCTACAGCAGGGGTTCAGATATTCCGCCCGTATCAATGGCTTGCACTGCGGCCATCATCGGGACGGGAGCCATAAATGGCTCCCCTACAGCAGGGGCAGGCATTCTTATGCCGCCCTGAACCATTACTCTGCTTCTTTATACTTCTCTGCGGTCTCTTTGATCAGTGACTGCAGTTCGCCACGCTGGTACATTTCGATCACGATATCACAGCCACCGATCAGTTCGCCGTCAACCCACAGTTGCGGGAAAGTTGGCCAGTTGGCGTATTTCGGCAGTTCAGCACGAATGTCCGGATTTTGCAAAATATCAACATATGCAAAACGCTCGCCGCAAGCGGAAAGAGCCTGAACGGTCTGGGCAGAAAAGCCGCAGCTCGGCAGCTTCGGTGAACCTTTCATGTACAGCAGGATCGGGTTTTCTGCGATCTGGCGCTGAATTTTCTCAACAGTACTCATTTTTGCCTTCCTTAATTCGTTACTTCGTGTCTATTTATTGTAGCGACTGCTCATTGTAACGATTCTGTCTGCCGACTGAAAACGACATTTTGTGCAGGGCAACTCGCGCAGGGCTCATTATGCCAAATGCGCCGAAAAAAATAACATTTTATTATCATTACACCTGATTAATAGATTAATAATTAGCAATAATATTGGCGAGATAAGCGACTGATCTGGTTCATTTCTAACACTAATCACGTTAATAAACTGATTAATTGAAAAAGCCCTTACCTTTTGTGAAAAAGTTAGATTAGAATTGCCCCGACACTGCTTACGGGCGGTGGTTCGAAACCACGAGCCCCACTTTTGCTGCGACCTGGATCGTCTGCCAACGGTGGGATGTTTAGCGTAGTTCTCTCAAATGCGAATGAGAGCCTGACCTGAAACGGATAATGCGTTTACTTATCACACTCTTTATGCTGGCTTTTGCACAGTTATTTTTTAATATGGCGCACGCATCGCCACATGCCCCTATGAATGCAAATCAGCACAAGGTGGAAAAAAAGAGCGCCCGTGATGATGACCGCCGCAAGAAACGCCAGGTTAAAGCCCCCGCGAAAAAATCGCGTCTGACGGCAGTACAGAAATTCAAGCTGAAGAAGAAAGGCGCCAGCGACGACGAGACGGCGCAGCTCAGCCCGAAGAAAAAGGCCCTCAGTGAAAAAATCCTGAAGAAGCACTATGGTCATCAGCGTAAGGGCAAAAAAGAGAGCGAAGGCGAAGAGCTCACCACCGCCAGCGTCAGTACTGAGCGCGGCCCGCTAAAAATGAGTAAAGAGCACCGGGTGCGTTATCAGAAAGCGCGTGAAACCGCGATGAACAAACTGATGGGGCAGCTGGGCAAACCTTATACATGGGGCGGCACTTCGCCGCGCACCGGTTTCGACTGCAGTGGACTGGTGTGGTATGCCTATAAAGATCTGGTGAAATTCAAGGTTCCGCGTACTGCTAACGAAATGTTCCACCTGCGCGACGCGGCGCAAATCAAGCGCGAATCGCTGGAAAAAGGCGACCTGGTGTTCTTCCGCATTAACAATCGCGGCGCTGCCGATCATGTGGGGGTCTATCTGGGTGAAGGTAAGTTTATTCAGTCACCACGCACCGGCAAAGATATTCAGATCAGCGCATTAAGCGAAGAGTACTGGCAGCGTCACTATGTCGGTGCGCGCCGTATGATGACGCCAAAAACCATCCGCTAATCCCCGTTTCCTTCCATTATTAGAATTCCGCCGCGTAATGTGCATCGCGCAACAAACCGCCATATAGTTTTTTTTACCACTTGGGTTTGTCACAGGTATAGCGATGAACAGCGCCGATTATGTCCTGTACCGTAATACGCCGCAGATCACGGTCACCGATAACCGCGGGCTAGCGGTGCGTGCTATCCACTATCACCGCCACCCGGACTCCGCCGCCGTGACCGATGAGCGGATTACCCGCAACCGCTACAGTAGCCGCGAACAACCGCTAAGCAGCATCGACCCGCGCCTGTATAGCCGGCAGCAGACGGACGGAACGCTTAACCCTAACTTTCGCTGGCTGCCCGCACTTCACGGCGACATTCTGCGCACCGACAGCGCCGATACCGGCACCCGCATTGCGCTGAGGGATATTGCCGGGCGTCCGCATCTGGATATTTCCGCCACCGGCACCACGCGCCGCTGGCTGTATGAGGCGAATACCCTGCCCGGCCGCCCGCTGACGGTCACCGAACAGCCCGCCGGTCAGACCGCACGGATCAGCGAACGCTTTGTCTGGGCCGCTGACAGCGCGGCGGACAAGGCATTTAATCTGGCCGGTCAGCCGGTGCGCCATTATGACAGCGCCGGACTCAGCCGGACCGACAGTATCGCCCTGACCGGCACGCCGTCAGCCGTCAGCCGCCAGCTGCTGGCGGAAACGCGCGAAGCTGACTGGCAGGGTGATGAATCCGCCTGGCAGGATCTGCTGGAGACTGAGCGGTTCACCAGCCGCAGCAGCGCAGACGCCAGCGGCAGCGTGCTCAGCAGCACGGACGCCATGGGCAACAGCCAGCGCCGGGCATACGATATCGCCGGGCAGCTGAAGGGCTGCTGGCTGACGCTGCAGGGCGCAGCGGAACAGGTGATCGTGAAAAACCTCAGCTGGTCCGCCGCCGGACAAAAACTGCGCGAGGA